>CAYVTN010000087.1:0-4971 GCA_964454395.1 uncultured bacterium
CGCTGAAGCGTTTTTTCTCAATGCCGCCTAAGGATGGATACAATACCCATGACGGTTTTTCGGAAAAGCTGCCTTTCCGCAACAGGAACTACTTAGGTCACCTCGAACATATCGAGCGCAGATAGCGCACCTTGGGCCAAGGTGCGCTTCCGGCTTGACCAGCTTGGATACGCCGTAATTACGATAATTGGTAAAAAGACAATACGGTTACTCCATAAGGCCGCTGTCTCTGCCGGTCCAAACCCGACCAGGTTGGCGCCAGATTAATATTTCGGTTATGTTGGACCACCACTTGACCACCAGAGGCCAAAAGGCCGTCCAGCAGTCCTGCCGGCACCCACTGATCAAAAACCGCCTGCTCATACGGCGGATCGAGAAAAATATAATCAAAGCGCTGCCTGCCTGCCTGCTGCCGGGCAAAGGCCAGGGCGTCCATATCCATGACTTGAATCGTGCCCTGCGGAGCTTTTAATTTGTTAATATTACTCTTGAGGCAGTTCAGGGCGTGGCGATGATTTTCCACCATGACAACAGCGTCACATCCCCGGCTATAGGCTTCCAGACCCACGCTGCCCGCACCTGCATAAAGCTCCAGAAAGCTGCCTGACAACGGATAGCCCAGAATGTTGAACAAGGATTCTCTGATGCGGCTCAGGGTGGGACGGGTATGAAGACCCGCTGGGGTGGCCAAGGTCAACCCCTTATAACGACCGGCTATAATTTGCATTGGTTAAGGCTGGGCATCGTCATTTTTCAAGAAAAGTTTTAACCCGCTCTCTTAATTTAACCGGCTCAAAGGGCTTAACAATGTAATCATCGGCTTTCACTTTATAACCTTCTTCGATTTCCCGTTTCTGGCCAAAGGCGGTCAGCATGATAATGGGAATCATGGCGGTTTCAGTTGCGTCCTTGAGCTCACGGCAGATATCATAGCCGTTCATTTTGGGCATCATGATGTCGAGCAAAATCAGGTCCGGTTTGATCTGCCGGGCTTTTTCCAAACCGGAAAGGCCGTCCATGGCGGGAATCAATTCATACAGATCATGGCTCAAGGTCACCATCACCAGCTCCATGATATCAGGCTCGTCCTCAACAATAAGAATTCTCTTTTTGTTTTTGGTCATTCCATCCCTCCATGGCCAACAGTCAGATGCAGGGTTATTATAGGTTTCACCCCTTAACCTGGCAAGAATAAATTATGAATCAACCCCCACCGTGGCTTCATCCTACGGGTTGGATTAACCGGTCAGGGCATGCTTTTCCTTATGTTGGTAGAGTTCCTCATAGGCCCGGCGCAGGGCTTGGTGCTCTTGACGCTGCAAATGGGGATCGTCGCTTAAAAGCTTTTGCGCCAGAACCCGCATTTTTTCGATTTTGTCACTGTCGCGGATCAAATTGGCCAGTTTGAGGTCAGGCAGCCCGTGCTGGCGAAGCCCGAAAAATTCTCCCGGGCCACGCAGGGCCAGATCCTGTTCGGAAAGGCGGAAGCCGTCGCCCACCTTGCTCATGATTTCCAACCGTGCCCTGCCTTCTTCAGTCTTGGGATCGGCAATCAAAAAACAAGCCGAGGCATGGGCGCCGCGGCCCACCCGGCCGCGCAATTGGTGCAACGAAGCCAGCCCGAAGTGATCGGCATCCTCGATCACCATGATGGTGGCGTTGGGCACGTCCACGCCTACCTCCACTACCGTAGTGGACGCCAGCACCTGGACGGCGCCTTCCTTGAAGGCTTGCATGACCGCATCTTTTTCCTCGCTGCTCATCCGGCCATGGAGCAGCCCCAGTTTAAGTCCCGGCAGAACAAAGTGCTCCAGCCGTTCATATTCCGCCATCAAAGCCCGCATCTCCAGCTTTTCCGATTCCTCGATCAAGGGAAAGATGATGTAAGCCTGCCGGCCCTGGGCCACGGCCTGCTTCACTCGGGCAAAGGCTGTTTGACTTTGTTTGCGCCTCAGCCAGGTGGTGGCAACAGGAGAGCGTCCCGGCGGCAATTCATCGATGGTGGTCACATCCAGATCGCCAAAAACCGTCAAGGCCAGGGTCCGGGGTATGGGCGTGGCCGTCATGACCAGCACATGGGGCTGGTTGCCTTTGGCCCGCAGCAGTTGGCGTTGCTCCACCCCAAAACGATGCTGCTCGTCAATAATCACCACGGCCAAAGAATCAAAAATCAGGGCTTCCTGGGTCAAAGCATGAGTGCCGACCACGATCTGAATCTCGCCCAAGGCCACCTGTTCATAAATGTCTTTTTTGACCTTGGCTTTTAGCGAAGAGGTAAGCAATTCGACACGCACACCCAAGGGCGCCAGCATTTTTTTCAAAGAAGCATAATGCTGATAAGCCAGAATTTCGGTAGGGGCCATCAACGCGGCCTGCCGGCCTGAATCGACAGCCGCCAAGGCGGCCACCATGGCCAAAATCGTTTTGCCTGAACCCACATCCCCCTGAAGAAGGCGGTGCATGGGTTTGGTCCGGCTCAGGTCGGCCAGCAGGGCCTGCTTGGCCTGCTGTTGCGCGTTGGTGAGTTCAAAGGGCAGGCTTTGCAAAAACTGCTGCAGGTAATGGCCGTTGGTCTTCAAGGCGTCACTGTGCCGCTGTTGGTAATGCCGGCGCATCCGAGCGACAGCCAGTTGTTGCAGCAACAGCTCTTCCACCACCAGCCGGTCATGGGCCGCGTCCAACTTGGTCTTGGTCTCCGGATAATGGATTTGCCTGACGGCCTCCTTGCCGGGCATAAGGTTCATGGTCTTCACGACCTCATCCGGCAGAATTTCAGGATAATCTTCCGGCAAGGATTGCAGCACATGGTAAACAAGGCCGCGCAGCACCCTTTGGGTCAGGCCTTCGGTCAAACTGTAAATGGGCACCAGACGGTTGGTATGCAGTTGATCCTGATGATCGTCGTCGAGAATTTCATATTCCGGATGAGCGATCTGATAACCGCGAAAAAATTCAATTTTGCCGTAAGCAATCACCTTTTGCCCCACTTTAAAACGATCTTTAAGATAGGGCTGGTTAAACCAGGTGGCATCAATTCGTCCCGTGTCATCGGCCAGGATAATTTTGGTCAGGTTGAGGCCCCGTTTGATATTGAAGGTGCCCTTGGCCTGCACCACCCCACAGATCAAGGCCGCTTGTCCTGCTTGGACCTGGTTGATGGGTTGGATTTTGGAACGGTCCTGCCAATCGCGGGGATAATAATGCAGCAGATCAGCCACCGTATTGAGGCCCAACTTTTTTAACAACCCGGCCCGTTTGGGCCCCACGCCTTTGAGGTATTGCAGGTCCATGGCCGAATCCTTAAGGGGTGCAATAGCTTCAGGGGCACTCTCCTGACCTGCGGGCTGTTGCTCTTTTTTGGCAACTTCCGCCGGGGGGGATTTGAGTTGATTGAAGTGCTGCCCAACTTTCCCGATAAGGGCCCGCCTTTGTTCCGGACTGGCCTGGTCATAGGCAGCCAAGGGCGAGGTTAAAATTTCAGCCTGCCCTATTGTCAGACTGGCCTGGGTGACCAATTTATCCTTAAGCCTGGGTAACCACGCTTGAATGCCGCCGCTGACCGCCCGGTTAAAGCATCCCGAGTTGGCTTCCAATTTCAAAGGTTTGAGCAGCCACCCGGCAGCTTCCAGATTAGGTAGGTTTTTTTTCATTTTTTCACTTGCCAATGAATGGTCCTCATGATAGATTGATGGCCTTGATTTTATGAAGAGGTGACCACTATTATGCCTGCAAAATGTGCTGTTTGCAACAAAACATCCCAAGTTGGTTATAAAGTTTCCCACTCCATGCGTCATACCAAACGCACTTGGGAGCCCAATTTCCAAAAAGTACGTGCCGAGATCAACGGCAGCGTCAAACGGGTACAGGTTTGTACACGCTGTCTGCGCTCCAACAAGGTCAAAAAAGTCGTATCTTAATCAAACCTTTAAGTTGTTGTCCCAACCCTGGATCCGCAAGGATTCAGGGTTTTTTTATGGCCCACGCCTCGATTTCCACTGCAGCTCCTGCAGGCAACGCGCTCACCTGCACCGCTGCCCGGGCAGGATAGGGCTCTTTGAAAAAGCGCTGATAAACCTCATTGACCATACCGAACTGCTTGAGGTCAGTCATAAAGACCGTGGTCTTGACCACATGATTTAAGCCCAGCCCTGCGGCCTGCAGCACGGCACTGAGATTTTGCAGCACTTGTTCCACCTGCTGTTTGAAATTGCCGCTGACCATCTTTCCTGTTTTGGGATCAAGCGGTACCTGACCGGAACAAATCACCCACTCCCCCGCCCTCACGGCCTGAGAATAGGTTCCGATCGGCGCCGGGGCGTCAGTACTCAGAATAATGTCCATGATGTACCCCTCTTATTAATCATAATTGTTATGTCAATCATGCCCCCTCTTGATGAACGGCCATGATACCGTAAATTACCGGTGGCTGGCAAAGGTTTTTAGCGACTCGACTTTGGCAAATTTGCCCCTACCGGTAAGGAGATTATGAGAAAGGGACGCCCTGGGCTGCTTTTTCGGGCCTTCAGGTCTGGATATATCAGTTGGTGCCAGCCACGGGAATCCGGTAAGGAGATTATGAGAAAGGGACGCCCTGGGCTGCTTTTTCGGGCCTTCAGGTCTGGATATATCAGTTGGTGCCAGCCACGGGAATCCATATTTAAAACCAAGGGTTTTTATCCCCTCACTGTGCAACCGGTAATATCTGCAAGACCATAATCCGACGAAAACGGACCGCGACCATTCAGAGAAAAAATGGCAGATGATGCTTGCTGGCCTGAAAAAGTTGCTGGAGAGCTGATGGTTAAAAAAGGTTTTGGAAACTATTTTATGTTGCGGCATATTGGTTAAGTTAAAGTATTTTATAGTCAGTTGCCGGACACCAATCAAAGTTAAGCCGATGATCGCAGGCGCTGAAGCCAATGGAGGGGCCGGCTTCTCTTTGGTTCTGAATCGTCAATGATTTCCAATTGG
>CAYVTN010000087.1:4981-9525 GCA_964454395.1 uncultured bacterium
TGCTTGGGTTGTCCCATGGGCATGGGGATGACTAATGTTGGGCCGTTTTTAAGCCTTACTTTTCTCTTGGGTAGTTGCCAAGAGGATAATTTACTAATTAAGCCCAAACGTGCCGCTACGGCCGGTTCATCCAATTGTTCCACGTTTGAATCGAGCAACAGGCATTGATAAATATCAAATAACAGTTGTGATGGCGGCTTCTTTTCCCCTCTCAGGTTGTTAAAAACCGTCTTTAATGCCTTATCAGCTGCTTGCACACGATTTAAATCATCCGACAGTTGGCATGACCGGACTATCCGCCGCCATCTTGGTTGCGGCTGTCCCAGCCAGGCATATAAGGTCTCCAGGCCACGGTCAAATAAGGTTGGCGCAAACCGCTGCTGGGCGCTTTTTAAAATGACCCATGCCAGCCATTGGCCTGTATGATAATGAATGAACCGGCCCATGATGGTATGCTGGTTGGTTGTGTTAACATATAATCCCGCCACGGATTGGGGCAAATAAATTGCCGGCCGGCCATGGGGTTGATACCGGCCCAAAAACAATTTGATGACAAATCCAAACAGATTGATCGTTTCGTAGTGGACAGTGTATTGTTGTGTTTTTCTTCCCGGCAATGATGCAAACGCCGCGGCGCCATGACGGAAATAATTAACCATTTCGCGGTCGATCAAAGCATTTAATTGCGGATGGTTCTCCAATGATTCAGCCGTGACAAAAGCTTTGTTGATAATCATCAACCATGCCGTTCTTGCCAAGTTAAGAAGATTTTTCGACATCGTGTTTTTCCGCAGCCCCGCGCGAAGAGAGGTATTGAAGCCGGGTTTTACTGAACTCAACTTCAAATCACGCGCCACCTCAAAGTCACGATGCCGGTTTTTCCAGTTGATCATTTCATGGATTCGATACGCCAAGGGAACGGCCAATACCAGGGGGCCCAAATGAACGAATGCAATACCAAGGAAGATCCTCCAGGCTGCCCGGAGATTTTCTCTTGGTGTATTATTTTCAACAGGTGCGCCTTGATTAAACATTCTGCCGACATAGCCCTTCAGCCAATTGGGATTGCCGTGGCTTCCCACAAAAAACGCCAACCAGCTCACCAGGCCAATGCTTTTGATCCATCCGAATTTAAATCCTGTTAACTCTTTTCCGGCATTCATCAGCATAGAATAATCACCGGAACTCACGCCCCAGATCAGCGTACCTACGCCAAACATCGCGATCATATATATAATTATTTTCCAAAGGTAGCGGTTCTCCAGGGCATGGGCCTTGTTTTGATAGTCTTCCCAGCTCAGTGGCGTATGAAAATAATTGTGAATGGTATACCAGAGGCGGGAGGCGCCTTGCCCGGTCGAAACAGGCGGGATAGACAGATTTAACTCTGTCCGAAAACCATCTGGTATAGGATAGTTAGTACCCGCGATCCCCTCTTTCTCAAAGCTTATCTCAAATCCATCACGTTTAATAATGCCTCTGGCGGCATTCAAATCCGCTTGAGGCACCAAGAACTCAGGATCATAGTGAAAAACAAATCCCCTATGATTATCTCCTGTAACATATAGATTGTTAAAAATTCGTATGCTTGGGTAGAAGGCTAGTTTCATAGCCAATCGCTGCAAATCATCTTCATCCGGCAAACCGCCTATCTTCACCAGCCGGACGCCTTCATTTATAAGTAGCCGTTCTTTTTTTCCCCAGTCAGGTATAGTGGTATCAGCAAATACCCTTATATCCTCATCAACCAAATTTTCCGACCGCCCTAAGGTACGTCCAATGGCCTTCAAGCTTGTTTGATCTTTAAAATCTTTCCTAAGTAGTAATTGATATACATTTCGCAACAATTCATGAGCAAAGTGAAGGTAAGTGATATTCCTTGGTTGAGTACGATAACGAGGCTCGAGGTGCAGGCCGCGTACGGCTTCCGCCAACTTAACGCCTTGTCGGGGATCCCGGACGATGCTGTCTACACTTTCTTGAATCAACTTAAAAAGGGCGATGACATTTTTGTGCCCCACATAGCGGTAGGTTAATTGTTTTAAATCCCCCAATTTCAGGTCGGCATCAAGTGGCAAGTTTTTCACATATTCTTCTCTACTTTGTTCCAATGCCTCCTCAAGTCCGGCCTTGATCTTGTCTTCATTTTGGCCCAATACCCGGGCTTTTTCCAGCAGCAACACATGAAAGACATGCTTTCGCAAGTTGGCTTTTAGGGCCTCCGCCTCATTTCCGGATCGCTTATAGTTTATAAATTCAAGATCAGCGCGCTGGTTCAGCTCCACCAGGTCTTCCAATGTTATACTGGCATTGATTTGTCCGTTGGCATTGAGATAAGGCTGTTTGATCTCATCCAGATAGGCGGGTATGTCAATATTATAGCTTGCGTCCATAACGGCTTTATCTTCAACCAGGTGATTGCCATTAAAACGGCCTGTGAATAGGTGATTGGCATGACCATCAAGAATAAGCTGATCACCCTCATGGATTTCCATCCCTCCGCAATGGAGCACATGGGCTTTCAGGTCAAGCCGTGCATTAACAAGATTGATCAGCGACGGTATGCCGGCTGCACGGGTCACCACCGCTTCATGAGACGAAGCACTGCCATAGAGGGTAATTAATCCCACACGCGGAAAATCCGTAATATGACGTATGATGTCTTCACGATTTTCTTGATTGGCCACCAGGATAACCGGACCCGCTTTGACCCATGCGCTTGCTTTTTTAATATCAAAAGCCACTTTTCCAGCCATAGCGCCCGACGTGGCGGCCAAACCCCGCCCGGCCGGGGAAAGACCTTCCTTTGACGCCAATTTATACATCATTCTGGCAGCCCGCCGGTTTTGAAGCCGATCCAGAGCCAGCGTATATTCGCCGTCAGAAATTAGGCCCTGTGCCAGGGCTTGGCGATAAAAATTTAATTCCCCTTCCTGCGAAAACAAAATAGCTCTCGATGAAAACAACTGCAACTTGCCATCCACGATGCCAAATTCCAGTTCTTGAGGAAACCTTTTGGTTCGTTCCATCACAGTTGCAACTTCAGCCAAATACTGATAGGCCACGGGAAAAAGAGATTTCAATGCTGTAATGGGCCGGCCCGCAACTCGTCCCGACACCAGATCCTCACCTTTGGCCTTTACCGCAAAGTTGCCGCATAGTCCCGGTTCACCTGTATCAGGATGGCTGGTAAAGGCCACACCATAGCCTGATTGTTCATTTTTATCGGTGGGCGCGTACGTTTCAATAATGACCCCCATACCGGAATCTTGAGGAATATCGTAATCCGCCCGGTATTTTCTTGCGCTTGGCTTATCCCAGGAAGCCAATACTTGCTTGATCGCGGCGGCAACGGAATCCGGATTGTTTGCAATACCTGCAACTGTAAGCAGTTGTCCTGGCATGGAATACTGCGGTGAAGAACGCACAACAAAGTCATCCCCGGCTTGAATCTCAACTTCTTCGGAGAGATCAGCAATTTTTTCCGCCACACTTCTGCTTAACACCACACCGCCCGGATAGGGGTATCGATAATCAGCAAAACCGGCAAAGCTTGCTGCTTTATTTCCGAATCGGGCCGCATCTACCGGCACCCCCAGCGGCATTATCCCCGATGGTTGAGCAGGCCAGTTTTGATAGCCTAATCGCTGCTGGTCGCTCTGACCGGCCATTTTCAATAACACATCAAGAAAAAACCGGAATCCCTCTCTGCGTATGGCTTTTCTTTTTTCCTCATTCGTTGCCTGCCTGCCAGGCACGGCAATAACAGCCTGCCCTAAACTCCGGGTATCCAGTCTTCTCCGTCGGTTTATATTTTGTATAAATAAAATACCATCTTCCCCTAAACTTAAAAACAGTGCCGCTTCATCAATATCATCGTAGAGTCGGGCAGATAACACTTCCACGCCGAAAACCTGCAACAAATTATCTTGTTCATTACGGCTATTCCCTTGTCGGGAAAGGGTATCAAGATTGCTTAACAAGGTCCGTCTTGCTTGTTCATCCAAATCCAGCAGTTCGGTCAGATGTTCCTTAATCACGCCATCGGATAAATGCTCTTTCAGATAATGGAAATACCCGTTGTTTCTCACCATTACGCCGCTTGCAAGATTGTAATGAGGCAGCATATGCATACTTAATCTTCTTAAATCTTCTGCTGAAGTCACATAAGGCTTCAAGGTGCATAATCCATCACTAAAAAATTGATCTACAGCACCTCCGGCAGACACACCCAGCTCGACAAATTCAGGCCAATACGTCCAAAATGACTCACCATAAGCCGCTTTTAATTGTTTGAGGCTGGCATATAAAAAATCGGGATGGACCTTAGTTGACAATAGATCCAATAAGCCGGAATAAAATGGTGCCCTCAATACTTCCTTGGGCGAAAAGGCTTCGGTCGGGAAATCACTGCGACCGGGTTTTGCATCAAATAAATCTTCAATATCACCAACAGCATCCCTTCCACCTGCCATAAACAGATGGGTTAATTTATCATCCAGATCAGCCTGATCACTTGCTTCTTCTTGCAAAAGCGCTTTGAT
>CAYVTN010000088.1:0-1588 GCA_964454395.1 uncultured bacterium
GAAATTTCCGATCAAAATATGACCGATCTTCATTTGTGCCTGGCACCTTAATCTATATATGGGAGACCAGGGACATTCTATACTTCCCCTTTTAAACTCCTGCCAGCAATTCTGGTGACAAGCACGGCAACCACCACGGTGGCGGCCAATCCGAACCAGAAAAACAGCTGTTGTCCTACGCCGCCCTTAAGATTTCCGGCGGCAATATCCGCTAGTGACCGCGCCACAGAACCGAAATAAACATACATGATTGTGCCGGGCAGCATCCCCAGCCAGGAGGCAAGTACGTACTTCCAAAAGGGCACCTTGGTTAATCCCAGAGCGTAATTCAAGAGATTGAAGGGAAAAACCGGACTAAGCCGCAGCAGCAGGACCAGCTTGAAACCTTCCCGGCTTACCGCCTCGTCAATGGCGTTGAACTTTTTATTGCCCGCCACTTTAGCGGCAATCCATCCGCGGGCCGCGGTACGGCCCACTATAAAGGCCGCAGCCGCGCCCAGGGTAGACCCCACGGAGACCGTCATCGTACCCACGCCGACACCGAACAGGAAACCGGAACCCACGGTTAAGAGGGATCCGGGGACAAAAAGCACGCATGCCAGAATATACGCACCGGCCACCACCGCCGGGCCCAAGACGCCTAGGCTTTTGGTCCATTGCAGCAATGCCACCAGGTAATCCTTGACCGGCAGAAAGATCAAGAGCGCGGCCACGCCTGCCAGGATGGCCAAAACTGCCAGAAATTTGACCAGTGCTTTTGCTTTTATGCTCACCGCCCCTCCCTCTGCTCATTGAGCGACCAATCATAGTCCAAATAGCGGATGCTCAGCTTTTCCGAAGCAAGCGCCCGCGCTTCCTTTTCCGTAATGTAACCCTCGATAAAATGGAGTACGCTGTTTTCCTCCTCCGATAAACCCGCCCGGGGCCGCTCGTTCTTATAGGACCGGACAAAGTCTTTGCCAAACCACTTGAAAATGGGCGACAAAAAAACTTCATGTTGTTTGTAGTCAATCCGGAATTTTTTCGGATTGGCCAGAAAGGTTTTGGCTTGGTCGTCCAATTGCGCATCGAGCCTATCACCCGCATATGGGACATTCCTCAATTTGGGGCAACCCATGGCGGCGCACACCAGTGCCATATGGACGCGCGGTTCATGGTAACCTTGCCGTAACATTTTATGCTCAATGGCGTCCAGCGTGGTCTTTTTTCCGAATAATTCAAACTCAATCCCGGTCCACGCACCCGGAATCTGCCTGATGCTGTTTTTCGGATAAACCAGGGCTGAAAAGCCGCCGGCCTGGATAGGATAATGGTCAATAATTACCCTTAAAGTAAACGCGTTGTAGGCGTTGATCAGAAAGGCGATTTGCGCCCCCCGGGACCAGGAGGCAAAGGTTCGTTCGGAGACTTGGCCCAGGCTTTTGACATAAGCATCCAAGGGAGCGCGATTTTTTGCCAGTTCCCTGTAATTAACCAGTCCTTGGTCGCTGACATAGTCGCGAAGCACCCGGGCATAGGATGAGTTGATGTCCTGCGCGCCTGCCAGAGCCGCAAGTACCAGCAGAATCAAGGCTGCCAGCGGGGCTGC
>CAYVTN010000088.1:1688-9485 GCA_964454395.1 uncultured bacterium
CGAAGGCGTCCCTTTCGTTACAATATTCCTTCCGGTCGGGGCTGCCGAAGGCGTCCCTTTCGTTACAATATTCCTTCCGGTCGGGGCTGCCGAAGGCGTCATTTTCATTATAAAATTTTCCCGGCTGGAAGAATCTGTGGTTGCATATTAAACCCTCTGGTTATTAATTAAATGAAATTTTGTAACTACTCAGGTCATTGCGAACATCTTGAGCGTAGATAGCGCACCTTGGATACGCAAGAGACCTGAGTAGTTACGTTTTTTCATTCATTTTTGTTCCGTCCTTTCGCGGATTTCACTGGATCTGTTCCTGCAGTGTTTGCGGCGTGCAGCATCCTGGTTTAAAAACCCGGCTTATATGAGGCGGAAAACTGATGACCAACCATGAACCACCGCTCCCGCGTCAGTCCAGGATGGTTCACAAAAGCTTTTCCATGAATAAGATCCCCTGACCCTGCGGTCCCGGCAGGTCATGATATCCAATTTAATGGGACTGCCCCGCGAATGCGGAGGAATTCCGGGAACGTATTAAAGCATAAAAAACAATATAACGGTATGCAAACTGAAGGTATTTTGAGTTGGGCAGCTGAAGATGTTCTTTTATAATAATATCTATTCCGGTCAGGACCAAGAAAAAAAATCTGCAAAAAAGTGGCGCCTTTGGAGATACCAGGTAAAAAAGATGATTAAGGAGACGGTCTTTCAATAATAAAATAAGCTATGAGCGTCAAAAATAGCGGCCTGCTTGATAGCCCCGGCATTAGTCAAAAGTGGCTGGCACCGATCCCGGCCCGGACAATGCTTTTACCGTGTCCAGGCCAGCCATTTTTCAAACAGCTTTTTCACTGTGGGCGTCAACCTGGTGCGCAGGTAATTGCCGGCAGCCTGTTTGATGGCCTCGGCGTGGGTGGGATAAGGATGAATCACGGCGTACAGCGATCCCAAACCGATCTTGGCGGCCATGGCCACGGAGATTTCACTGATCATGTCCCCCGCATGGGCAGCGACGATGGTAGCGCCTATCATTTCACCTGTTCCCTTTCTGGTGTGGAGCTTGACAAATCCTTCCGTTTCCCCATCGGCAATGGCGCGGTCCACTTCTTTCATGTCACGCCTATAGGTGTCAATTTTAATCCCCTGAGCTTCGGCTTGGCGGGGATACAAGCCCACATGGGCTATTTCCGGATGGGTATATGTGCACCATGGTATGTTCAGCGCGCTGAGTTTTTTTCTTCCGCCGAAGAGCGTGTTTTGAATCACGATTTTCGCGGCGGCATCCGCTGCGTGGGTAAACTTATAAGTCATGGCAACATCGCCCGCCGCATAGACGCGCGGATTGGTGGTTTGCAGGTAATCATTGACCTGCACGCCTTTGCGTACATCGTATTTGACCTGCACGCCTTCCAGATTCATGCCCAGGACATTGGGGGCGCGTCCCGCGCCGACCAGAATCTCGTCCACTTCCAATGACCCTGCCTTGCCTTGCGCGGCATAATGCAAGACCTTGCCGCCTGCGCTTGTCTCAACCCGTCTGATCTCAACATCAAACACCATCTCAATGCCGTCACGCCCAAATGCCTGTTGAATAATCTCCGCCGCATCCTCATCTTCCCGGTCAAGGATATGGCCATGGTTGTGCAGAAGGAAAACTTGCGTTCCCAAATTTTGAAAAGTTTGCGCCAGTTCGCACCCTATGGGGCCTGCCCCGATAATCGCCAAACGTCCCGGTTGCCCGGTCAGATTAAAGACCGTTTCATTGGTTAAAAAGCCGGCTTCCGCCAGGCCCGGAATGGCGGGTTCAACGGCCCGCGCGCCGGTGGCAATCACGGCCCGTTTAAATTTCAATTGTTTGCCTGCCACTTGGATGGTGTCTGGACCGCTGAATTCCCCGTGGCCCATAAAAACATCCACCCCCAAATCGCGGTAACGCGACACAGCATCATTCGCGCTTATCCGGGACCGAATGCGGCGAAGCCGCTCCATCACCGCGGGAAAATCCACTTTCACCTCCGCAGTCCTGATGCCCAGAGCCGCGGCTTTTTTTATTTCCGCTGCGGCGCGGCCGGAGCGGATCATTGTTTTGGAAGGAACACAGCCAACGTTCAGGCAGTCTCCGCCCATCAGGTGGCGTTCAATCAGGGCTACCCGGGCGCCCAGCCCTGCCGCGCCGATGGCTGTTACCAGACCCGCCGTGCCGGCGCCGATGACAACCAGATTGTACCTGCCCCGCGGATCGGGATTCTTCCAGCTCTTGGGGTGGACATTGTCCACAAGCCTTTGATTATATTGGTCCTGGGGAAGTATGGTTCCGTAGTCTGTCAAGATCTCTCACCTGCCCTCCAAAAAGTCATATCGGATTCTGGATTTCCAACATCTATATTTTTGCGCAGCCGATGGCGTCCCTATCATAACAATATCGCCACCCGGTCGGGGTAGATAATTTAAGCCGTAGGGGCACACCGCTTGTCCCGCGAATGCCGGGATGCCTGCCCCTGCCAAACATAAAAATCTCTCACAGAGTTTACAGCGAGTACTGAGAAAGGCCAAGAAAATAGTGGCAGTGCTTTTCCTCTGTGATCTCTGAGGGCTTTGTGAGAAAAACCTTTTTCCGGCTTGGCAGCTTGCCGGCAAACTCTTGCAAGGGTTGTCCGGCATCGAGTCCCCGGATTTTTTAACAGCCTGCTGGTTGTTCAAGCACCTAATGTGAGGCCTCTCCAATAAAAATCCTTTATGCGGCTTGGCTGAACAAGGGACGGAAGCGCCGATGTATCCAATTTGATTTCCGCTTATTGGTCTTTCCAGGTGTATTTCGTTTCCACATTTTATAAATTCGATGAATTTTATTTCCCGCCAACATTCCCCCATTAAAAGCCAACCATAGCGGTACGATGGAAATCAGCGTCAAGGCAACAAAAAACCAAACCGGATCCGAGTCCATGGGCACATGCATCCCAGCCGGCAGGAACAGCAGTCCGGACATGACCCCGGAAGGTTTGGAGAAAGGCTGCGCCATAAAAGGCAGCCGCCTGTCACGTACGCGTGCCAATAAATCCGCCCACCGGCTGCCGATATTTTGGTGATAATGCCCGGCGCTCCGATAGTAAATAATCTGCCGGATCAGAAGCTTGGCAACCGCAGTCCGGATCACCGCGAGACTTGCGCGCCGGCTTGCTTCATGATACCCAGTGGCACGGGCGGCTGCCAGGGCCAGATCTCCGTCCACCGCCAATTTTCCCGTATTATAACTGCCCAGAATCCCCTCAAGCAGAGAAGATTTGGAAAGCAAGTCACCGGTTATTTGATGTTTTCCATAGTGCTGGGACTCAAGGTGATTGAGAGGCGCATAAGTGCGGATCGCCGCTTGCAAATAAGCAAGCGCCCGGGCCCGCCCGGCGGGCGTGCTGATGATATTCTGACCGGCACGGGCAAAATAACCAAAAATCCGGAAGAGCGCAAACAGCAGCACCATGCCCGGGATCCGCAGAAAGCGCAGGGTTTGAAGCCAAGGCCGGGCGGGTTGGGAGAAGGGGATGTTGAATTCCGGGGTGCCGGAAGATGCATCCGGCGTTTTTGGTTTTTGTCCTTCAGAATCAGGAGCGGATTTTTCCGGCTCCCCAAAATGCTCATCGGATTTTAAATGTTTGGCCACCACCAGCATAGATAGAGCCAAATTTTGATTGGAAGCAGGATAGTCGTCAGGCCGCCGGACGACCTGATACTTATAATCATATTGGGCGTCCTGACCGTTTAAGCTTTTGATCATCCCAATGCTTTTTTCCAAAGGTTCGTTTTCTTGGCCGGCTGCGAAAGTGACCAGCATCCGGCCATCGGGTTTTAAAAGCCCCACGCCGGCTTGCAGCAGGTCGGGAGAATCAATCCTATTGATCGTTACCAAATTTAAGTCGGCTTTGGGCCATTCAACCGTTTCTGATTCTGTGTCTCCGGGAAGCTTCGTAAGAACCATGAAGTTCATAACTTCAACATTGTTTTCTTGGAAAACTTCCTTTAGCTTATCCAGAAACGCCACATCCGATTCGCTGCCGAGGTCGGCAAAAGAAACCGGTGACTGGGAAAAAACAGGTTGGATCAACTCTAAAAACCGGGGCGTATGTTCTAAAACGGGGGCAGCTTCATCCTTGCCGGCAACTATTCCGGCGGCGTGATGGCCCGATACCTCCGATCCTTTTGATTGCCGCCATTCGGGATTTTTTTCTTCCGCCTCCGCGCTCAGCCGGGCGGTAAAACCAGATTGATCACGGATCAAAGAAATATACCCAAAATGGCTTTGGGGGTCATGGTAGGAAATCCACAATTCTTCCATCACAGCTGCAAGCCGTATCAGGGGATTGGCATCAGGCTGCAATAAGGACTGGTCCAGCATGATGATGTTTACACTTGGAAGGGATACGCCGGCGACAAGCCCATCCCAAGGACCGCGGATGGAGGTTATTGCTAAAAATTTGGTGTTTTTTTCTACAACTTTTTCCAGCAAATTTTGCAGCATGTGCTGATCTTCGGCTCGCCGGCCCTCTCCGTGTTCCATCAGTGATCGGATGGCCCCTATGGTCTGATTTAAAATGATATTTTCGGGATTTGTAAGAGATCGGGTGGCAGCCTCAATGTTGACGGAAGAATCAATATAAAATCCGGACTTATTCACAGGCCTGGCTGAAATAGTAAAACTACCGTCATGGGAAATGGCTTTTATTATTTTCAGTTTGGCCTGCGTGTTTGGCGTTTTAGTCTCCGCTTGCTCGGTTTTAAATCCGTATTCACGCAATGATTTCAATTCAGAAAGGCGTTGCTTGGCTTGTGCCTGAAGGCTGCCAAGGTTGTTAAAAATAAACTTCCAGAAAAGCTCAAGACTTGTTGAGGCAAGGACCGAATTCAAGAAGTCCGTAAATTTCTCCTTTTCCAGAAATCTCTCATAAGCCGTTATGGTTTCTTCCAGATACTGCCGGTCATGCGTCATTTGGTACAGCTCATACCATAATCCCCCTGCCTCGTATAAAATCCGCCCATACAAGGACCGGGGGCGCCGGGGACTAAAAAGAATTTTGGTGCGATCCTTAATGGCTTTCTCCACGTAGGGAATGGAAAGCTTTGAATAACCAAGGCCGGCCAATAGATCAGCCCGGGCCAAGGCGACTTTCGCTTCCCTGGTCAAAAGCTCTTGGGCGTTTTTGGCAATAAGCGGTGATGCTAAAGGCAAGCCCTTATATTGCCCCTCCAGATCGGCGGGCAAAGCACCCTGTGTTTTCAAAGGCCTTTCCCTATAGATGGGGCGCTGCTGATCTCTTTGCATGGCCTTTCCAATTAGGTGAGATAAAGAATGCAGAGCATGCACGGTGTCTGGATCATTTTCTAAAAACGCATTCAATAAATGCCGATCTTGTTCACTGTTCTTTAAATAGAGGAGAACACTGGCCTGATCCGATAAATTTTCCTCTGCCAGCACGGTGACATACAGCAAGGCAGCGGCCAGACCGGCATCCCCGTTGTCCAGTTCTTCGGAATAGGCTTGAAATCCCTGATCACTTTTGTGCAGGCACCATGCCTGCAAGGCGAGGTGCCGGCGTTTTTCCAAATCCACAGGCCCCGTATGTTTCTGTTCATATACAGCCATGGAAGCCTGATAATCATTGATGACCGGCTGTAATTTCAAATGAACGCGGCTTTGCACGGCTTCAAAGCCGGTTTCCGAATTCTCGACCGCAAGCCGTGAACATTTATCCGCAAATGTAAGCATATCCCTGCGCTTTTTCTCATCCCCCGTTTGTTGGGCCTGATATATCGCCTCATGCTGCATTCCCAAGTATATATCGCTTATCCGTTGCGGCAATCGCAGCTGCGCATTCAACTGCGACAGGGAAAAGCGCTTGATTATTTCTTTGGCGGTTCTAAAGCTCTGAACTGCCAAAAGATTGTCCGGCTTCCATCCCTCTTTTTCGAACGCCATGCGCCGGCGGCCTTCTATGTAATTTCGGACGGCCTCTAAAGCGTTGTATTCCGGCGCGGTGATATACTTTGGTCTTCTTGTCAGCCAATCCAGGGCTTCGTCAAATTGGCCGAAATGAATACAAGCCAAAGCCAGGTCTATCACCTGACGAACCGGGACGGGTTGGCCGGGTTTGGAGCTGGTTCTCTCCCAAATTCTTCGCATGTGGGCAAGATCGGTGACACACCGGAGCGTTATATCCTGAAACCGTCCCTCCGGCAGCATTAAAAAGAGATGCTCTTCAACCGAGCCTTGGGATCCTTCTTTATTCAGAACCTGTGGCCCTGGTATGGTTTTCCGCGCCAGCGAAACATCCCCGAGCACGCCGACCGCCGCGCTAATCTTATCAGGCGTGCCCGGAACCAGCGTGGAGTCGGTAAAAATGGTTTGCTGATCCAGGTTGAAATGCTTGAACGCCGCCGTCTCCTAAAGCGTAAAATGCTGTTGATCGAGAGGAAGGAACATGGCGGCAACTTTGCCGTTCCCAAGCCTGGCTAAAATGGCGCTCATAAGCGTTTGCGGCGCCCCGTCTATGCCGACAATCAGATCCGGGCCTCCTGGTTTTCCCAAAGCCACCCCGCCTTGAAGGCAGTCGTCGCCTTCCGATAATAGCAGACTGCCATTTTTTCCCTGGAATAAATACCGGCCGTCACTTGCAGACATGATTTCTTCCAGGCCATCAAAAGTGACGTCTATTTGCATTTTCTGCATGAACGTATTAATCAAAACCCGGTGCCGCCGACGGAACAAGATCTCAATTTGCGGCTTCTTCACCCCCTTATGACGGCAGGCTTTCAAGAAGCCCCGCACGAGTTTCTCTTCATCCACGGCTTCGTCCTTGCGGCAATCGGCCAGGATCTTTCCCAAGTTCATTTTATCAAGGTGCTTCCCGGCTACGATTTTAAACATAAAAGAAGTGTCAGGCAGAGGCCGGAAGGCGCTTTTCGGACCAAAAGCCATGGCGATCAAAGCGCCCTTTTTATGGGGATTGATCAGAGCCTGGTCCATTTCCGGTCCCACCAGAACCACATCCGTTTGCTCTTTGCCCTGTCCAAATACGCCTCCTGCCAGAGGGTGGGCCTGGAATTTACGTCCGCCCGAAGAAGCGACCATCCGGTATTGTCTGACGTTGTCGTTTTCCAGCATGGTTCTTATTAAGCGCGATAGCCCTGAACGGTACCAGCCCAAAAGCACGGGGTTGCTGTTGTTCCCCCTGTATTCCAGACTAAGCGCAGTGGCAAGTCCCATGGTGGTGAGCAAAGGAGAAATAGATTCCGGTTCTTTCATGGGTGGAGCAACACCGCGCGCTTCCCAGGGATCATCGATTGCTTTTACGCTCATAAAGTGAATAATTGAGATAAGTTCACGAAATTTGTTGAAGTAAAGCTGCAAAGTTTGCCGAAGGCCATGCTGAAGATACAGACGTTCAAGATATTCTTGGTAGAGTGGATCCTGGTCCTTGTTCTTCGTGATCGCTTGTTCCAAACGTTTGGCCGCTGATACGAACGCTTTCAGTGACATACTCGGATCGAGCTTATTATCAATGGAGTTGATGAAAGTTTTCGCATCGCCAATCTGCGGCATGGGCAAAGCCAGACGGATGTGTGGGACGTCCCAAGCTGCAAGCGCCAGAATCAAAGCCCGGTTGGCGGCGTGCTCTCCCTGAAAAAAAACGGGATTTGATGCTCCTTTGCAGATTGAATCATTGCATGAACACGATCCAAATAGGGCTGATCCAAATGACCGTGATCCTGGCGTCCGATCAGGATAAAAGCAACGTGGCCTTTCTCAAGAATATA
>CAYVTN010000089.1:0-9467 GCA_964454395.1 uncultured bacterium
AATCAATATGGTTCGGTTCATCTTTGCACCTCCGCTGTCATAATGCCTCGATGGTATTGTTCATCTTCAACCAAGTTTTGCCGCTTTCAATATCCAGATACAAGGAGCGGGCGCAATCACCGCCAACATGCTCGTTTTGAATAATCATGTTGTTCCGCCACAGCAGTTTGCGCAAAGTTAGTATATTTGTTTTACCGATTTTAAACGTGTCGTTGGTTTCGGAAAAGGCTGCGCCTCCGGCTACCTTGATTTGAAGGCGATCCTTTCTGGCCCCCATGGCAATGGCAATGTGGAAAAACAAAGGCAGTCCTGTATCCAAAAACATCAACGGTTGGACGATGCTGGGCGGTTGCAATAGATTGAAGTGGGGGAGCATGGCGTGAAAAAGGCCGCCAACGTGTGATTCCGGGTCATACAGGGTGATGCCCAGGCAGCTCCCCAGGGCGTGGGTTGCCAATTGGATATTGGTGTTTTGCGTTAATTTCATGTCGGCCACACCAACTTGAATCATTTGTTTGTTCATAACAGTCCTTTTGATCATCCCTGCGGTCACAATTTCCGGTAAATGGTCGGTTCCACATACTTGAATTGATGCCGTATCATCTGCAAACTTTCTGCATGCCCGATAATAAGCCAGCCTCCGGGATTAAGGATTTCCCAGAAGCGCCGGACCAGCGTTTGCCGGCTTTCATCATTGAAATAAATCATGACGTTCCGGCAAAAAATAATATCAAAGGGGCCCTTTACCGGCCATTCCTGGACCAGGTTCATCCGGGCGAAATCCACCATCCGGCGTATTGAGGGAATGACCTGCCCCGAACGTTTGCCTTCGTGTTTAATCACTCTGAAATGACTTTTCAGACGATCCGCACCCAGATGAACCAATTTGTTCAAGGCGTAACAGCCATGGCGGGCAGTATGCAATACCCGGGTTGAGATGTCTGTGCCCAGAATTTTTATATCCCAGCCTTTGATAAGCGAGGATGCTTCCCTGATGGTGATGGCCAGTGAATAGACTTCTTCTCCACTGGAACACCCGGCACTCCAGAGCCGCAACCGGTGGCTGCGTTCCAGGGCCTGCTTAACGACCGTGGGCAGAATAACTTTCTTGAGATATTCAAAATGCTGCGTCTCCCGGAAAAAGTAAGTCACATTGGTGCTGATCAAGTTGAGCACGTGGATGAGTTCCGGGCCGGCGTCTTCCTTTTCCAGCTGTTCAAGGTACCCTTGGAAGCTTGTCAGGGAGAGATCGGACAGGCGCTGCCTCATTCTGGCCAGGACCATTGTTTCCTTGCCCGGGGGCAGGAAGATACCGCCGTGTTTGGCCACGATGGTTTTGAATCGTCTGAACTCATCCGGTGTCAGTTTGTCGGTTGCATCCATATGCATGGTTTCTCTTGAGTTTTTTTCGGATCCCGCCATCCGGGTCCAGGTGCGCTTCCGGCTTGGCCAGCTTGAATATGCAAGAGACCTGAGTAGTTACCTTTTAAAAATGTTTTCTTTCTTTACGCCTTGGCGCAAAACAGATTTTTTATTCCGCCTCTGCCGGCTGGATAGTCACGCCCGGCTTTGAGAAATCATCAAAGACGCGTTCAATATTTGGAGAGCACTTCTTCGTCGTCAAAGGGAATCATCTCTTCAGCGGCCTGCCCTGATTTTTTATCTCGCTTCCTCCGGGGATTCGCTGTCCGGTTTTGGCGTGGTTGAGGCTTGATCAGTGAAGCAATATCATTGTTGAAAATGAATTTCATACGGCTGAAAAAACCGCCCGCCGACGCCGTTTGGCTGCTGGTCATCAAATTCAGGGCCTTGACAATATTGCGAAGCATCTCCACTTGAGAGTAGAGCTCTTCGGCTGTCGAAGCCGCTTCTTCCGCGGTGGCGGCATTTGCCTGAATGGTATTGCTGACCTGGCTGATCGATTGATTGATGCCCGCCTGTCCGTCCGCCTGATCACGGCTCGCCTGAACAATTTTTTCCAATTGATTGATGATGTTGTAAGAACGTTCGACGATGGATACAAAAATCGAGGAGGCCTCCTGAGAAATGGCGACGCCGCTTTCGGTTTTTCGTTTGGCCTCGCGTATCAACTGTTCCGTGTTTTTGGCGGCCTCGGCGCTGCGGCGTGCCAAATGACGGACTTCATCAGCCACCACGGCAAATCCTTTTCCTGCCTCACCGGCCCGGGCCGCTTCCACCGCGGCATTCAAGGCCAGGAGATTGGTCTGGAAAGCAATGTCATCGATGGTTTTTACGATGTCGGAGGTCACATCGGATGCTTCCCGGATTTCCGTCATGGCCTGGGTCATGGTTTCAATGGTTTTTAAGCCGTCTTCGGCACTGCCGGCCGCGCCTTTGGATATTTGAAGCGCTTCTTCGGCATTGTTCACGTTGGTCTCCGTCATGCTGGTCATTTCTCCCACGTTGCTGCTTGATTGTTCGATGGCCGAGGCTTGGCGGTTGGCGCCGTCCGCCAGGGCTTGGCTGGCTGAGGAAACCTGGGAGGCGGCCGATGCAATCTGTTCGCCGCTGTCTGCCAACTGGCGCGCAATCTGACTAATGCCGTAGGTCAGGCGCTTGGCCACAAACTGCCAGCTTAAAAGCCCCAGCACCATGATCACCAAGACCGATATAAGATATTGGCGTTGGATTCTTCCTGCTCTCCGGCTTCTTCTTGCCAGCATTTGTTCCACCTGTTGCTGGTCAATGCTGACACCCAGCAGTAAATCCCACGGCCGATAGTAGACAAAGTAATCCGTAACGGGGCGCAGGGCTCCTTTTTTTCCCATCGCCAACGTGTAGGATAAATGTTGGAAGGTCCCCGGTGCATTGTTCCTGGCAAGTTGGCGCAGGTTTTGGAAGGGGAAGACACCCTCGCCCAGTTGCCGGTTCTGAGGTTGATAAAGGTCACTGTTTTTTAAATACGCCGGCAGGGATTGCGAGGAAAGTTTAAGCGTATAGAAGCGGCTGTAAAGTCCGGGATTGAGGGTGTTTAAAAATTTTGTAACCGTCTGCTCATTCATGTTGAGCCCTTGGGCCTTCCGGCATAGATCAAGCCAATGCTGGAGGTCCGCCCTCACCATAGGTTTAACTATTTGCTTCGGTATGTTGTTCAGGTATTTTTGGCTGTCCAGCGATAATTTTGCCAAAATTCCAATCACGGCCAGAAACGTGACCGTCATTGATAATATTCCCGCCCATATAATTTTGTTCCTTAAATTGCCTGTTTGTTCCATGAGATGCCGGCCTCCTCAATTAAGATCGCTGTTTTTTAACTCTGTAATATCCAATATTTCCTGACTGCTTAAAATTTGGCTGATATTCAATAAAATCCGGACGCCGTTTTCAGTTTTGCCCATGCCCAGAACAAAATCCAGGTGTGACTGGTTGCCAAAATCCGGTGACGGTTCTATCGCATTCCGTTCAATGTCCATGACTTCGGAGACGGTATCCACCTTAAGACCCATTTCCAGCTTTTCGACATGGACCACTACGATACTGGTATATTTAGTGTCGGCGACCGCCGGCAAAGATAATTTTTTTCGTAAATCCATCACCGGGATAATTTTGCCCCGCAGATTCATGACGCCCAGGATATATTGAGGCGCATGCGGAATGGGCGTCAGGTTCTTCATTCCGATAATGTCCCGGACCTTTAATATCTCCAAACCATATTCCTCGCTGCCAAGAGAAAAAATGAGATACTTATCGGTGCTTTGCGCCTCTTTGGAATTGACTGAATCGGCCATACTTGAATCCTCCTTTTTCCCTCCTGCGAGGGGGGCGGGCCAAGCCGCCGGCTTTTTCAGCAGCCTGTTAAGCAATATCCGCCGAATCCGGCCAAACCGGAATCAAGAAAAGATCTCCCGCAGGGACGGGCTTCAAACCTGCCCATAAAAAAGTTATGCTGTTCGACAGGGCTTGCTGGTTATTTGCTGCTTTCGACGTTCAATTGTTCCGGCGTTTGACCGGTGCCGGTATGTTGATTGGAATGCCTGCCAAATTCCAACATCGCAAAAGAATCCAACACCAAACGAATGCGGCCGTCGCCCAAGACAGCCGCACCGGAAATGACGGAGGAACAAATATAGGCTTGGTTAAGCGATTTGATGACAATTTGTTGCTGCCCGATCAGTTCGTCGATTAGGAGCGCATAACTTCGTCCATGGTACTCGCACATCAACAGAATCGCCTGTGTGGGGTCGCTTTTAGCCCCGCTGATCCCCAGGGCCCGGTATAAATGAAATATGGGCATCAAACGGTTCCGCCACAATACCAACTCTCCCTGGCCGGCCACGGTGGATATGTCCTCGCGATGGGGCCGCCAAATGTGGCGGATGCCCAGGGTGGGAATGATATATTCGTGGTCGGCTATCTTGATCAGCAATCCGTCTATAATTGCCAGGGTCAGCGGCAGCTGCATGACGAATTTCGTCCAGGCGCCGGGTTCACTGAATATATCTATCCTTCCCTGGAGAGCGGTAATATTTTCTTTGACCACGTCCATGCCGACGCCACGGCCGGATACTTCGGTCAATGTTTCGGCAGTTGAAAATCCCGGTTGAAAGACGAAACGAAAGATCTCCTGATCGGAAAGATCCTGTTCGGACGTGATCAGTCCTTTTGCCCTGGCGTGTTCCAATATTTTATGCCGGTCCAATCCTTTGCCATCATCCTGCAATTCGATATAAACGTAGCCCGAAGCGTGGTAAGCGTTCAACGTGATGTGTCCGAGGTGCGGTTTTCCTTGTGCCCGGCGTGTTTCGGGATCTTCGATGCCATGATCCAGGGCATTACGGATCATGTGCACCAGGGGATCGCTCAGAGATTCCACCATGTTACGGTCAATTTCGGTTTCTTCGCCTTGAATTGTGAACTGGATGGGTTTGTTTAATTTCAAGGATAAATCCCGGGCCGCCCGCTCGCTTTTTTGGAACAAGCTGCGCAAGGGCACCATTCGTAATGAAAGGCTTATATCCTGAAGGTTGCGGCTTATTTTTTCCAATTGGTCGAGATTGTTGACCAAATTGCAGTTGCGGTCGGCGATCATTTGAGATTCCTCGGCCAACATGGCCTGCAGGATGACCAGTTCACCAATGGTATTGAGCAATCCATCCAATTTGTTGACATTGACCCGAATCGTCTCATTCTTAAGCCCGGTATGGTCGGCGGTGTCCTTGGCGGAAGGGGCGTCGTCCATTGCCGGTTTATTCGTATCGGAGGAAGGATCATGACGTTGATCCAGGTCCATGGCCGCTAGCAGCCGATGATAGCTTTCAGGCACCGCCGGCTCGTGTGTTGGATCATCATGACGGAGATCCTGAATCATTTGGAAAATTTGATCGGAAGCTTGCAGAATAAGATCGCCGATGGCCGGGGTAATGACCAGTTGTTGATCGCGGGATTCCTGCAGTAATTTTTCCGTTTGATGGGCAAGCTGCTGAATAGGTTCAAAACCCAGAAACCCTGCGGTGCCTTTAAGGGAATGAAAAGCACGAAATAGTTTATTAATAATGGCCGGGTCCTGCGGTTTGGAAGCCAAACGCTGAGCTTCCAATTTAAGGATGCCTTTTTCCACTTCTTCGGAATATTCCACACTTTCACTTTTGAATTCGAGAATGATTTCCGGATTTCTGATCAACCTCTGCTCCTCCGATAAAAAAGGCGCGCTTAGGGAAGCGGCGTTCCCGGGCAGGACTTGGTGGTGCTTTTCCAGCTCTTCTGAAACAGCGCGCAAACACGCCGGCCAGGCCGGGTGGCCGCCGCCCTTTTGCTCCCGGACGTTCAAGGCGTGTTCCGCTTTTTCCAGAGGGGGCTGCAGGGCATGATTGTCCGGCAGCAGACGCCGTAATTTGTTCAGGCGGCTAATGAGACGGTTATCCGGCTTGCGGTTGCCGACGGCATAGATGTTGATAAATCTTATCCAGCGCTGAGGGTTCATGGGCGGATATCTTCCTGATGATTTTTAAATTAAAAGCTAAAAGCATTCCGATTCCGCGATAGTATCGTCGGCAGGCAATCAGTACTTTATACCGTTTGTTCGATTGATTGATTATTTATTGCCGGGATTCGCAATCGTTGTGGGAAGTTATTTTGATACCGTGAAATTTTCCGGAGTTTAGTTAGTTCTTGTTGCGGATGGGGTATTGTACCCATCCTTAGGTGGGCAGCGGTTTGCAGAGCAAACCGCTGCAGAGAGAAAAACCGCTCGCTGAAACGTATTTTCTCAATGCCGCCTAAGGCCGGATACAATACCCACGACGGCATTTCGGAAAATTTGTCTTTCCGCAACAGGAACTGGTTAATAGAATAACTTTTCGGACCGATGCTTATCGCGTCAGGAAAAACGGTTTTATTGACCCCTTCCCGGCGGAAGGATATTACAAAGAAAAGGCAAGGTTTCATCATGATGACTAACCCAAGCATTGATGTCTGGATACAAGACTACACGAGCGCACTGCTGAAGGTGGCACAAAATTCATTGGGATTGACCAGCCTCGCATTTTTAGGGCAGCCGGCCGACGAGCCATTGGAGGAAAAATTAGCGTGCGTAGGCACCACGTTGACCACGGATCAAGAAACTTTGTTTTTGAGTCTGCACGGCACCGAGGCCGTTTTTAAGAGCTTGGTTATGCGTTTTTTGCATATCACGCCGGAAGAACCGGAATTAAGCAAAGAGGATATCCACGATGGATTAAAAGAGCTTATCAATATTTCGGTCGGCGTCCTCAAACGTCAAATGCAGTCCAGTTATTCCAGGGAGATCCATCTGGGGCTGCCCTTGATTGTTGACGGACGGGTTAAGAAACAAAAAGATCAAAAAGAACTGTCAACCTTGATTCAACTCGGCGAATACAAGTTGATGCTTAAAATCGTTTTGGCGCAGCGCGTTGCGGAGCCGGAAAAACCTGTCCAGGAGAAGACGCCGATCGATGCCTTGGGTGAGGGCGCCTGTCTCTCAACGCTAAACTGGTTTGGTGAAATACTGACCGCTACCCTGATCCTGGTGCAAAATTGCCTAAATTTGGATAATTATAAAGTTCTGGGCAGGTTGAATGATCACCCCAAAGAAAATATCTCCGGCGTTTATATACCGCTTATATCCTCGGGGGACGCCATCTTGATAGGGATTTTGGTGGAATCCCAAAATTTAAAAAAAATCACCAAAAATTTTCTCAAACTGGATTACGCCGATGAAATTTACTCTCCGGAGGCTGTCTCCGACGCCACCAAAGAGATTATCAATATTTTGGCCGGCGTAATTAAACGCCAGTTGGTCAACAAGCAGCCGATTGTCCGCTCCGGCCTTCCGATCTTTATTGACGGCTATTTGGAAACCAGTGAGAACCAGGAACGCTACATTGTAGGGATTGAAATTGATCATGTGGAAGCGTACATCGTCCTTCTGCGCCAGCGATCACCCGTTTCCGACAAATATGAATCCGTCCAGATGTGATTTTCGAATCTGCACGTGAGACAAGTCATTCATGCCTGCCGGCTTTGGCGGATATCATTTTTGGGTCCTGAAAAATCAAATTACTCAACTTTGGCAACGTTGAGTCAAATTAAAAAAATGGAAGCAGCGTCTGCTTCCCGAGCTTAATTGGAATATTCCGGATTTATTATTGATCGGGCCTGCAAAAGCCCGGTCCATAGCTTCATTAATATTAAATACTATCCCGCCGGACGCGGGGATGCGGCCTTCCCTTGGAAGGGGAGGCAGGGGTGGGGGTCCATCAATACGCCGCAGCCTGCTGCGGAGAAATTTATCAATAGGGAGGCACCTTGATGAAACGCTTTGGACTGATGGTCATGACGCTGGTGGTGGCTATAGGAATGACCGCCTGCCAACAACCCGGCAAAAATATTGTTCGCCGGCAACAAACGAAAAAATTGGGCGTTATGAAAGCTGAGAATTTTGAAAGTCTGAATGCCTCGGCTGACAACACGGTTGCCGGGTATCTGGTCAAGGGAAAAAACAAACAGTATGCGGTGATCAACGGCGAGCCGCAAAAAACATATCAGGAAGTGGCGTTGCTCCTGTTCAGCCCGGTTGGGAAACGTTTCATGTATGGCGCCCGGGTGGGAAAGAAGTGGGCCATGGTCCTCGACGGTAAGCGCGGGCCGCTCTATGATGCTGTTTTGGGGCCGGACTTCAGCCCTGACGGTAAAAAAGCGGTTTATATCGGAGAGTCGCACAAAAAACAACGGATGATCATCAACGGCATTCCGGGGCCGGTCTTTGACCATATTTGGCCGGCAGAGTTTAGCAAGAATAGCAAGACCATGATTTATATGGCCAGGCGGGGCCATAAAAAAACCGTGGTGATTAACGGCAGGCCGGGCCCCATGGTGGATGAAGTGGGACCGCCGGTGATGAGCAAGGACGGCCGGACCGTGGCTTACCGGGCCCGGAAAAATAAGAAATATATGGTGGTGATCAACCGGAAACCGGGCAAAGCCTATGCGTTGTTGGGCAATCCTGTTATCAGTGCCGATGGCACCAAGGTGGCTTATGCTGTGGTCATTGGCGCGTTGGCCGAGGAAGCGGTGGTGATCAATGGGGCGCTGGGTCCAAAATTTTCCGGCGCCATCACCAAAGACAGCCTGACCTTCAGTCCCGACGGCCAAAGGATCGCCTATATTCTGGAAGACAAACGCAAACAGGAAGTGGTGGTGGACGGCAAGCCGGGCAAAACCTTTGACCGCATTGTCAAAGATTCCCTTGTCTTCAGCCCCGACAGCAGGAAGTTGGCCTACGCCGGCGAAAATGATGTGAAAAAAATGAAAACCAAAAAGGACGTCATCGTGGTTTTGGGGGATAAGGAAAGCGATCCTTTTATCGAAGCGCAGAAATTGTTCTTCAGTCCTGACAGTAAAACTTTCTATTTTATAGTTAAAGATGTGGAGGAAAAAAATCGGCTTTATAAGAATTGGAAAAAAATTAAGACCAGTGACGCTATTGTCATGCCGACCTTCAGTCCTGACGGTAAAAAATTCGCCTATGTGGCGGGTAAAGCCGGCAGCGGCCTGGGGGTGGTGGTCAACGGCCGCAAACACCGGATTTATGATGATATCTGGCCGATTAGTTTCACTGCCAACAGCGCCTATCTTTATTATGTGGGGACCAAGGATGGCCAACGGATGGTCGTGATCAATGGCAATGAAGGCAAACCTTATGCGGACATCATTAATGGCAATATCAAATTGACCGGTGAAGACAAGCTCAGTTATGCTGCCCTGAAGAAAAATGAAGATAATCAATTTGATGTTATTTGTGTCGAGGAAACGATAAAGAGTATTAAATAAAGCCGATACTCGAAAATGATTAAATTCCCCGCGACACCGAACGGTTAAAAGAATATATGAAAGGGACGCCTCTGGCAGCCCCGACCGGTATGGATATTATGGAAAAGGGACGCCTTCGGCAGCCCCGACCGGAACAGATATTATATGAAAGGGACGCC
>CAYVTN010000090.1:0-9444 GCA_964454395.1 uncultured bacterium
TCCACCTTGACCACCATCACCGTTTTTCTGCCCATGGTCTTTGTGCAGGGCGTGGCCGGCCAGCTGTTTTCCCAAATGGCGTTGACCGTCACCTTCTCTTTGCTGGCCTCCACGGCCGGCGCCCTGATGCTTATCCCCATGCTGGTTTCCCGGGGGGGCGAGAAGCAACTTAATGAAGTGAAAATGCTGCGCCGGGTGGAACCTTTTATTCATGGCATTGAAGTGTTTTTTTCAAGATTATTAATGGTGTTTCTTAAGCACCGCACCACCGGCCTGGGCATTATTTTTGTTTTGTTTATGGCCAGTTCCCTGCTGGTCATTCCTTTAAAAAAAGAATTCATGCCCAAAGTGGACCAGGGCCAATTTGTGGTCAAGGTCAACATGCCCACGGGAACAATGTTGAAGGTCACCGATGCGGTTTGCAAAAAAGTTGAAAAAATTTTGCTGGCCATTCCGGAAATATATGATGTCACCGTTAATGTGGGCTCCTCCAAAAGCGGCGAAGCCGGAGAGGCTGTTGATGCCATGGGTCCCCACCAGGCGGCCTTCATGGTGAACTTAAAGCGCCAAAGGAAGCGCAGCACCAATGACGTGGTCCAGGAATTAAAACAAAAAGTCGATGCCCTGGATACCGGTCCGGCCCAGTTTGAATATCTGGTCCAGGACAGCGCCCTGCAGGTCTCGGCCTTTACCGGTGGCGCGCCGGTGGCGGTGGTGATCAAGGGCAAGGATCTTCATTTATTGAAAAAGATGACCTCCGACGTGGAAGACATGCTGATGGGGGTAAAGGGCATTTACGGCATTAAAAACACCATTGTGGAAGAGGCGCCGGAAACTAAGGTTTATATTCAGCGTGACAAGGCAGCCCTCTACAATCTTTCAGTTGACGATATTTCCAAAACTGCCAAGATTGCCATTAAGGGCGCCGCGGAAACCAAATTTAAAGAACCCGGTAAGGACGAAGTGGATATCCGGGTGCGCCTGCGCAATGAAGACCGTAAGAACATCAACGACATCCGCAACCTGTATATTCAATCTCCACTGGATGTCCAGGTGCCGCTTAATGAAGTGGCTTATATCGGGGTGGGCGTGGGTCCTTCGGAAATCAAACGACAGGACCGCCAGCGTTATATCATGGTGACCGCCAATCTTTACAAACGCAGTTTGAACGAAGCCGTTTCGGAAATTCAAAACCGCCTCAAGACTTATCCCGTGCCCGAAGGCTATTTTGTCTATGTTGGTGGTGAAACGGAACAAATGGCCCAGTCCTTTAAAAGCCTGGCGTTTGCCCTCATCCTGGCCATTTTGCTGGTTTACATGATCATGGCGTCCCAGTTTGAATCATTAATTCAACCATTTATCATCATGTTTACGGTCCCTTTGTCATTGATCGGCGTGTTCATCCTTCTTTTCCTATCCAATACGCCCCTGTCCATTGTGGTCATTATCGGCATGATCATGCTTATCGGAATTGTCGTATCCAATGGTATTATTCTCATCGATTACACCAATGTACTGCGCAATCAGGGCCTGAATCCTGAAGATGCGATTATTCGGGCCAGTAAAATCAGGATGCGTCCCATCTTAATGACAGCCTTGTCCACCATTATTGCTTTGCTGCCTTTGGCGCTGTCCATAGGTGCCGGTGGAGAATTGATGGCGCCGTTGGCCGTCACCGTTATTGGCGGTCTGACGTCGTCCACCTTTCTGACTATTATTGTCATTCCCGTGATTTATTTGATTGTTGAGGAGCAACGCCATAGGCTCTCGTTGTTGTTCAAACGTCCTGCGGAGGAGGTCGGTTAGCCGTGGGATTGCCAGCCTTTTTTATACGCCGTCCGGTAACCATTTTCATGATTTTTTTAGGTATTGCCTTGATGGGCGCCATTTCTTTGAGCAAGCTGCCTTTGGAGCTCATGCCCAATACCAGTTACCCGGTGGTTACCATCACCATTAAGTATCCCGGCGTGCCACCCACCGAAGTGGAAAGCATGGTCACCAAAAAAGTGGAAGAAGCGGTAGCCACGGCCGCCCATCTTAAAAATATAGAATCTTCTTCGGAAGATGGAAAATCAGAAACCGTGCTGGAATTTGAGCCGGGCACGGACATGGATTTCGCGGCTTTGGAAGTCAGGGAAAAATTTGCCAAAGTCCGAAACAAACTTCCGAAAGGCATTCGTAAGCCGATTTTGGGAAAATACGATGTGGCCGACACGCCGGTGATGATTATTGCCATGCTCTCCGACAGCATTACGACCGAAAAAATGCGTCAGATTGCGGATCGGGATCTTAAAGAACCCCTCAATCGCGTGTCGGGCGTTTCCAATGTGGAAGTCTCCGGCGGCCGGGAACGGAAAATCCTGGTGGAAATAGACCAGAGTCGCCTGCAATCCTATGGTCTCTCCATTGAACAAATTGTCAAAGTTCTAAGCGACAACAACATCAATTTGCTGGCCGGACGGGTGCATCGGGGAAAGTACAACTATATGATCCGCACCATCGGCCAGTTCCACACGTTGAAGGGGATTGAGGACATCGGCTTGGCTTCCACCAAAGACGGCATGATCGTCCGTCTCGGCGATGTCGGACGCGTCCATGACTCCTATTTGGAAGCCGCCGGATTTGCACGCTATGATACGGCCCCTACCGTGTCCATCTATATCCATAAAGAACGGCAGGCCAACACCATAGAGGTTTGCAATGGCATAAAAAAAGCCCTGAAGGATTTACAACCCAAAATTAAAAAAGGCATCCGCATGGTGACGGTCATGGACCAATCGGTCAGTATTAAAAAGGCCATTAACACGGTCAACAATGCCTTGATCAACGGTGCGATTTTGGCGGCATTGATCCTGCTCATTTCCCTGCGAAGTCTGCGCAGTCCCATGATTATCGCCCTCTCCATCCCCTTGGCCATTCTGACCACTTTTATATTCATGTATTTTCAGAAAATCACCTTGAATACCATGACCCTTTCCGGTTTGGCGCTGGCCTGCGGCAGTTTGGTGGATGCCAGTATTGTTGTCCTGGATAATATTTTCAAAAAAAATGAAGAAGGCATGCCCATCAAGGAGGCCTCGGTTGTTGGCAGTGAAGAAGTGGGATTTGCCATTATCGCGTCCACCATTACCACCGTGGTGGTTTTTATTCCCATGATATTCGTGAACAAGGAAATCCGCATGCTCTATTCGGGGTTGGCCATGACGGTCATTTATTCCCTGATGGCCTCGTTGTTCGTGGCCCAGACGTTGCTTCCGGTGTTAGCCAGCCGATTGTTGAAAAACACTAAAAATCAGAAGAAATCCGGATGGGCGCCCCGCGACAAACCACCACTCAAACAGATCCTGATGAACACTTACCGGCAAATTTTAGCCTTGGCCATCCGCAATCGTTACCTGTTTTTGGGCATTCTCTTAATCTTGATGGGATTGTCGATTTTTCTGAATACCAAATTGGGCTCCGAATTTATGGGCAGTGTTGAGGAAAACAAGGTCACCGTCAATTTAACCTTGCCTGCCGGCACCAAATTGGCAATCTCCAATGAAATTGTCAAACGGCTGGAGCGTTTTCTGGCGCGGGTTCCGGAGATAAAAAACATATCTTCATTGGTGGAACAAAACCGTTCGGAAGTGCACGTGGAATTCAAACCGGCCACACAGCGCAAACGCTCTGTTAAGGAAATATTGGATAAATTAAGACCACAATTAACCCAATTCCGGCCTGCTTACGTTTATTTTGAAGAAAAACAGGATGTGGGCACCAAGACCATGGTGCTTGATCTTTTTGGCTACGATTATGTGATATTGAAGCAGCTGGCAATTTCCATTGCCAACCGCCTCGAAAGCCTTCCCGGCCTTACCGACGTGCGTATCCGCATGAAGGAAGGCCGTCCGGAAATGCGTTTTATTGTGGATAAGGCCAAAGCCGCCCAATTTGATCTCAATGTTAAAAATCTTGCGGAAGAAGTGAATACCATGATGCGCGGCGTCATCGCCACGGAGTATCATGCGACAGGGGAAGAAGTTGAAACGATCGTCAGGCTAGATGAAAAGTACCGTAAAACATTGGACGACATTAACAAATTGACCGTGGCCGCGCCCAATGGCGATCAAATTTATTTATCCCAAATCGGCACCTTCTCGCCCGGCTTGGGGCCTTCGGAAATATGGAGGAAAAATAAGTCCCGCATGATTCAAATTTCAGCCACTGTCTCCACCGATCTTGGCTCCACGGTGGCCAAGGTTCGCGATGCCTTGTCGGTGATTGAATTTCCCAAAGGATATTTTTACCGCTTTGGGGGCAATTATGACAAGATGGTTGAAAGTACCAAACAGTTAACGTTTGCCGTGATATTGACGATTCTTCTGGTTTATATGGTTTTGGCAGCCTTTTTTGAATCCTATACGCAGCCTTTTATTATTATGATTTCCGTGGCGATGGCAGTCATCGGCGTGGTGGGCGCCCTGTATATTACGGGTAAGCCCAAGAGCATTGGGGTGTTTATCGGCATGCTGATGCTGGCCGGCATGGTGGTTAACCCGGCCATCATTTTAGTGGATTATATCAACCTCCTGAAAGAAAAAGGGCACAGCATGTTGAAAGCTATCTTGTCAGCTTCCCAAAGCCGTCTGCGGCCTATTTTTATGACCGTGTCGACAGCCATCCTGGGACTGTTACCCATGGCTTTGGATAAGAGCGAAAGTTCCAATTTGTGGTCACCGCTGGCGATCACGGTGGTGGGCGGCTTGATTACCAGTACTGTTTTAACCTTGTTATTCGTACCTTGCGTATACATTATCTTCAATGATATCAAAATGTTCTTTTTGAAAATAGGAGGTTTTTTAAAAAAACATTTGTTGGGGGTAGGGAAACATCCTCAACCGGATTCAATGATCAATAATCCTTGAAAAATCCCTTTATCCCGGGGTGGAGCTGGTCCGTATCCTCGATGGCATGACCCGTCGGGCTTCAGAGGCCTTTGGACGGGGAAGTGAAGAAGGGAGATTATGATAAGGTTTGCTATCCGGGACCAAATCCCCGGCCATTTGGAGCTGGGCCATTTAACAGGAGAGTTATTATGCAACGTTATTTGAAGATGATCATCGAGGGCGCAATGATGGCTTTGTTGGTATTGGCCCTGAATCAAGGGCTGGCCTTGTTTGCGTTTGCCGCTGATGCCGGTAATCCGACAAAAGAAAACGTTCCAGAAATGAAAAACCAGAGCGTGGACGAACTTGCCCAAGATGACTGGCAGGAGTTGGATTCTGAGACGCCTGCGGCTAAAAACGAACCTCAACCGAAAACCGCCGCCGCCCCAAAGAGTAACGATGAAAAGAAGGCCTCCAAGGATGCGGAAGATGATCTTTCTGATGAGGACTTGTGGTTGGAACCCGACATTGAGCTGGAGGACACCCCCGAGGGGCAGGCTACTCCGGTACCGGAAAAAATACCGCAGGGCGCAATGCCGGAACAACAAAAAGAGGAACCCCAAGTAGCGGCTTCCCCCGATCAAGCTGCCGGCGAGAAAACTGAGGATAATCAAAAAGCCAAAGCCGACGGCGAAAATGACGAGGGTAATATTGAAAACGAATTGGATTCTTCCGGACTGGATGAAGAGTGGGAGGAAGGCTGGACCGCCGCTGATGAGGCTGATCTGGATAAAGCCACCGGGTTGAATGAATCGGCGGCTTCGTCTTCGGAACCTATCCCCAGCGTTCTCACCAATCTGGAAGAATGCAAGCGGGTGGCTCTGATTAATGATCGCCGCATCCAGGTGGCATTGAAAGAAATAAAATACAATCGCTATAAACTGTTGGAAGCAGAACGGCAATTTTTGCCCCAGGTGAAAGCCAGTTGGGAAAAACAAAAGGGGTCGTCAGCCTCGGGCAGTGGAGGGGGGGGGAGTGACACCGGATTCAGCGGATTAAAATATGGCATTGAAGCTCAGCAAATTTTGTTCAACGGCGGGAAATTGACCTATCAATTAAAACAAGCCAAGACCAACCTGGATGTGGCTAAAAAGAAATATTTACAAGCCCGTCAGGAATTGATTTATAAGGTGGAAAAAGCCTACTATGGATTGGTCAAGGCGCAAATGGCCTTTGAAATCCAGGCGGATTTATCCAAATCCGCGGAATCCGCCCTGTCCTATTCCCGTGAAGCCTATCGTCAGGGTGTTAATGCTTATCATGAATTCCTTAATGTGCAATCTCAAACCGATCAGACTTATTATCAGCTTTTATCCTCGCAACAGGAAGTGGCTTTGGCTGAATTGGACTTGAGACAGGCATGTAATGTGGATACGTCCATAGGGATTCAAATTAATGCGGTGCTGACCTTTACGGATTTTGAGTTCAATTATTCCCTGGAAGAGTGTCTGGAACTGGCCTTTAAAAACCGGCCTGATTTAGCGGTCAATGAACTGACTACCTTGTCGGACATTTATGGCATTAAAATGTCCATGGCTGAAGGCTTGCCCAAGATAGAATTCATGGGCACAGTGGGTAAAAATGGACAAAGTAAGGAAACGAAAGCGCTCGATCTTAATGATGAATGGTCGGCCAAAGTTCAAGCCACATGGATTTTAGGGGCCAATAGTCTGCAATACTCCCTGGAAAAGAAAAAGACTGTTCCCACCCAATTCGGCGCTACCGATAATATCAAGGACTCCCAAACCCATGATGTCACCCTCTCCATTTTTGATAAATTGGAGAACTTTTCCAATTTGGCCAAGGAGGTGGTGACCAAAACCACCTCGGAAGCTGATTTGGTGGAGTTGAGGGGAAAAGTGGCCCACGAAGTGGAGGAGAATTACTATAAATATCAAAAAGCCATGACCATGGTTACCGCCTCTTTATCCAAGATTAAATTCCGGGAAAAAGATTTGGAAGTCAACCGGGCCAAACAAATGATGAATGAAGTTCCTCTTTCCCAAGTACTCACCATAGAGCTGCAACTTGGCGAAGACCGGGTCAATTATGTACAAGCGCTGTCGGATTATTACACGTCCATTTCCGGCCTGTTTAAAGCCATGGGATTGTCCAAATAGCGCAGCTAAACAAACTTTTCAAGCGCTTTGGCGGACTAAATGCCCGGCCGCCGGGGCTGGAACTTTCCGCAACCGCCTTGTCATCATGGCATTAACCTGACATAACCGGAATGGATCAATACCAAGGGTTACGGCCTTAGGAATAAGCGCTTGACAGTGGTTGTTTTGCAGGTATAATGCCGTGATTGTGCAAAGAAAGGAGCATGGCACTTAATGAAAAAAACCGTGAATGTGGGACTGATTGGATGGGGTACGGTCGGTACCGGTGTCTCCAAAATCATCCTCCAAAAACCGGGCTTGCTTACTCTGAGGGCCGGTATTGAAATCAACCTGAAAAAAATAGCCGATCTTGACGTTGCCCGGGACCGGGGTGTCACTATTGCCCAAGAGGCGCTTACAACGGATGCCAAGGCCATTCTTGATGATCCGGAAATTGACATTGTGATCGAGTTGATCGGCGGTATTGAGCCGGCCAAAAGCTTTATTTTGGAAGCCTTGAAATCAGGGAAACACGTAGTGACCGCCAACAAGGCCCTGCTGGCCAACCATTGGGACGAATTGCAGCGGGTGGCCCGGCAATCGGGTGCCGACATTTATTTCGAAGCTGCTGTTGGCGGCGGCATCCCGGTAGTCCAAAGCATGAACGACGGATTGGCCGCCAACCATGTTAAAGCCATTTACGGTATTATTAACGGAACAGCCAATTATATTCTTACTGAAATGGGTAAGGGGACCGATTATGCGTCCACGTTGAAGGTCGCTCAGGAAAAAGGCTATGCGGAGGCTGATCCCACACTGGATGTGGGCGGTGGCGATACGTTGCACAAATTGGTCATTCTTTCGTCATTGGTTTTTGGAAAATCGATTAGTCCCAAGGACGTTTATTTGGAAGGCATCACGGAAATTACAGCCCAAGACATTGAATATGCCCAAGAGGAATTCGCCAAATCCATCAAACTCCTCGGCATTGCCAAACAGACTGAGAATGGAAAGATTCAAATCCGGGTTCATCCCACCATGGTGCCGGCGGAACACTTGCTGGCAAAGATCAATGGTGTTTATAACGGTATTTATGTGGTGGGCGATTCGGTAGGTCCGACACTCTTTTATGGAAAAGGCGCGGGTGAAATGCCCACGGCTTCGGCGGTTATGTCGGACGTTATTTTTATTGCCCGCAATATTCACATGGGGGTTGCCGGAAAAGTGCCGTCCGTTTATTATCAGCCCGAAAAAATTGAACCGGCCCAGTTGGAACCCATGGACGAATTGACTTTCCAATATTACCTGCGGTTCAATGTCAAGGATGACGTAGGGGTAATCGCAAAAATTGCGGGAGTACTGGGAGATAAATCCATCTCCATCGAAGCTGTTATTCAAAAAACCAGACATGAAAACAACATGGTGCCGGTGGTCATCACCACCTACGAAGCCAAAGAAAAAGATGTCAAAGACGCCTTGGCCACAATTGATCAAATGCCCTTTGTGATGAAGCCAACGCTAAGCATAAGGATGGAAAACATTGAATAATTATTCAGGTTTAATCAACCGTTATCGTGCCCATTTACCGGTTAATGCCAAAACACCAGTGGTGACGCTTCACGAGGGCAACACCCCCCTGATCCCGGTGCCCTCGCTCACACGACTGGCAGGAGCCAAGATTGACGTGTGGGTAAAATATGAGGGCCTTAATCCCACCGGATCCTTTAAAGACCGGGGCATGACCATGGCGATTACCAAAGCCAAAGAAGCCGGCGCCAAAGCGGTGATTTGCGCCTCAACCGGCAATACCTCTGCTTCTGCTGCTGCATACGCTGCCAGGGCGGGAATGAAGTGTTATGTGGTTTTGCCTCAAGGTGCTATTGCCCTGGGCAAACTTGCCCAGGCCATGATGCACGGCGCCGTGGTCATTGCCATTGACGGCAATTTTGATGATGCCTTGGAAATAGTTAAGGGAATATCTGAAGAATACAATGTAACTCTCGTCAATTCAATAAATCCATATAGAATAGAAGGGCAGAAAACCGGATCCTTTGAAATTGTGGATCAATTGGGAAAGGCACCTGACTACCATTTTATTCCCGTGGGAAACGCCGGTAACATTACCGCCTATTGGAAGGGTTACAGGGAGTATAAAGCTTGGAGGAAAATCAAAAAACTTCCCAAGATGATGGGATGGCAGGCGGCCCTGGCCGCACCCATAGTTCAAGGCCATCCGGTTAAAAATCCGAAAACCATTGCCACGGCTATTAAAATTGGCAATCCTGCCTCCTGGACGCAGGCGGTTGAAGCCCGCGATCAATCCAAGGGCGTGATTGACAAAGTCACTGACAAGGAAATCCTTGCAGCCTATGCTCATTTAAGCGGACAAGAAGGCATCTTCTGTGAACCTGCATCAG
>CAYVTN010000091.1:0-9250 GCA_964454395.1 uncultured bacterium
TGAATTTAAACACCATCACCCGCGAGACACTGAAGGATGTGCCCTACAATGCCGGGCTGATTCATTTCCGCCTCGATATTCCGGAAACCCTTATCATTCAAGCCGATCCCAGCAGCCTGTACAAAGTCTTTCGCAACTTGATGGAAAATGCCATCAAATACTCGCCTCACGGCGGGGAAATCGCGATCAACGTACGGATGGAAGACGGCAAAGTGTATTGGGTGATCAAGGATCAAGGCGTGGGTATCGCGTTGCGGGACCAGGAACAGATTTTTGAGAAATTTTTCCGCAGCGGCGAGACCTCCACCCGCCGGGTGGGCGGTATTGGCCTGGGCTTGTACATTGTTAAAAAAAATGTGGAGCTCAATCAAGGCACTGTGCGGGTGCAGAGCACGCCCGGTGAAGGCACCACCTTTACCGTCACCCTGCCATTAGGAACTTGAGCAATTAATTGCTCAAGCTCCCGAGCAATCGAAAATCGAGAATCGAAAATCGTAAAATTAATCCATTGCAGTCGAAGGCCAGTCCCGTGGTTGTTGACAGGATCGGTTCTCTGTTTTCGTGTTTTTAAGGGATTGCTCAAGCTCCTGGTTCTTGTTTCCTGCAAGTCCATAAAAGGATTTTCCACAGTCTATGCCCAAGGCATGGACTTGTTTCCATACTCTGCACCCAAATGCTATGGAATAAAATCCCCAGGTCGCGGCCAAGAGGGCCCGCAGTGTCATTAGTGGCGTGGCGTGCCTAATCCTCTATCACATTAATCCTTATTTATAAGCATTTTTCAGACATACACCAAGGTGCTGTCAACAATGGCAAAGAAAATAAAATTGGCATACCTGTTGCTAATAATCAATGTGGTCATTTCCTGCGAAAGAAGGTACTGCTCATGAGCACATCTTTTGAACCTGCTTCCAGCCTGGAACCCTTGGTGAATTCACTGGGCCGCATTCAAAGCCAGATCCAGGCCTTGATGGAAATGGAAAAATCCTGGCGTGACGAATTGAGTGTGGATCAGCTCCGGGAATTGATGGATCGCAAACAGCAGCTGATCGACAACATCCAAGCGCTCATCACCGAGCAGGAGCGTTTAGAGCAGGAGCTTATCGAAAGCAGCGGCGATCCTTTGCCTCCCCGCTACAAGGCGTACCGCGACCAACAGGTGGCTTCCATTCATCAAATGCTGGAGAATATCATCGGCCTGCATCAGACCCATGAACAGCAGATCAGGCAACAGGCCGGGGTGATCAAACAAAACCTGCAGGAAGTACGGCAGGCCATGGCCATGGTCAATGCCTATCATGGCCAAAAGATTAACACGGCCAGACATATTGATTTGGAGGGTTAGTCAGAGTCTGTGTCTCCAACATCTACGGTTTTGCGTAGCTGATGGCGTCCCTATCGTAACACTATCTCTACTCGGTTGGGGCAGATCATTTGCAGGGAACAGTCGCGACTGTCCCTGCACACCCCTATGTTTTTATTCCGGCTTCGCCGGCTTAGTTTAACCGCAGGGAGAACATGATGAATATTGATTTCAACGGCTTTACGCTCAACCAGGTCATGCATGTGATGGATATTTTGCAAGCCAAGCATAAAACCCTGGCGGACAACATTGCCAATACCAATACGCCCGGCTATATCCGCCAGGACGTCAATTTCAGCCAGGAACTGAAAAAAGTGCTGGAAGCTCCGGCCGTGACTTCCGGGGACGCCGGTTCATCGGCCTCGGGTCCGGATCCCCTGGTGTACCGGGACATTGAAATCCAGCGCGACACAGACCAGCCGGTTAAAACAGACGGCAACAATGTGAATTTGGAGCAGGAGATGGTGAACCTGGGCCAGACCAACCAGGTTTATGAGTTCATGGCCAAAATGGCATCCATCCAATACAAGCTGGCCAGCTACATTGTGAGAGGAGGACATTAACCATGGAGATTTTTCCGGGCATGTTGATCAGCGCCAGTGGGTTGACTGCGGAGCGCACCCGCATGAATGTGATTGCCAATAACATTGCCAATGTGAACACCACCAAAACCGCCGACGGTTCGGTCTTCAGACGGAAGCTGGTGGAATTAATGTCCGTGGATGCGGACAGAAGCCCCGACGGTGTGCCGGGCGTGCAGGTACAGGGCATTGTGGAGGATCCGGCGCCGTTTAAAATGAGCTATGAACCCAACCATCCCGACGCCAATGCCCAGGGATACGTCACCCGTCCCAATGTGGACATTATGATGGAAATGGTGGATTTGATCTCCGCCTCGCGCAGTTATGAAGCCAATGTGACCGTGTTGGAAAACGCCAAGAACATGGTGAAAAACGCACTGGCCATCTGAACCGGAGGAGCTTATGACATCCATTGAAGGCATTCCAGGCATTAAACCGATAGTCATGGAGCACCTGCTGGCGCCGCAACGGACCGAAACCAAACCGGCCGAAGCCGGCCAGTTTCAGAATCTGCTCATGGAAGGCATTAAAACCCTCAACCAGCAGGATCAGGAAAGCGCGGCCGTGACCCAGGCCTTTTTAAAAGGCGAAGGGCCGTCGGTGCACACGGTAATGCTGGCGACGGAACAGGCCAAGCTGAACATGGAATTTGCCGTGGAGATCCGCAACAAAGTCATGGAAGCTTATCAGGAAGTCATGCGCATGCAGGTTTAAGCCCGCGGCCGCGGGATAACAACGTTAGGCGGATGGTGATCAATGAACCGTTTTGAAAAAATCCTTAAACAACTGCTGGCGTGGTGGGACAAAACCACCTTGAACCAGAAAATCGTGATCATCATTTCCAGTATGGCGGGATTGGCCATGGCCGCCGGGCTCATTTATTGGGCCACCCTGCCTGATTACACGGTACTCTACAGCAAGCTCAGTCCGCAGGATGCCGATGCCATTGTGGGCTATCTCAAAGACAACAAAATCCCCTACCGCCTGGGCGCGGGCGGAGGCACCATTGAAGTGCCGGGCAAGACCATTTACGAAACCCGCCTGGAATTGGCGGGCAAAGGCCTGCCCAAGGGCGAGGGCGTAGGTTATGAGATCTTCGACAAAATGTCTTTTGGCGTGACCGATGAAGTTCAGCAAATCAATTTTCTGAGGGCCCTGCAAAATGAGTTGGAGCGCACCATTGATTCCCTTGATGTCATTGAAAAATCACGTGTCCATCTGGTGATCCCCAAGGAGGACGGATGGTTTCAGGAGAAATTCAAGCCCACGGCCTCGGTTATGGTCCGCCTGACCACGAGCGGCACCTTGCTTCCCCGGCAGGTCAGCAGCATCCGCCACCTCCTGGCCAGTGCGGTCAGCGGCCTGACGCCGGAGAATGTCACCATCGTCGACACTTCCGGCGATGTGCTCAGCGCTGCCGGAGATGACGACGGCAGCAATGTGAACGACCGCCAGATCGATTACAAGGCCAAAGTGGAAAAGGCCCTCAAGGAAAAAGCGGAGAGTCTGCTGTTTAAAATCGTGGGACCCAACAAGGCCGCGGTTCAGGTGTATGCCGTGGTGGATTTCGACCAGACCCAGAGGGAACAGGAGCGCTTCACGCCGGTGGTGGGCAAGAACGGACTGGTGCGCAGCGAAAAGCGCAATTCCGTAACCCCGATCAAGACCAGTAACCAGAGCGGCGGCGCGGCCGGCACAGCCAGCAATCTTCAGGGCTATCCGCCGGCGGGGATGCTCCGGCACCAAGCCAGCCGCAAAAGCGAGCAGCAGGTCAATTATGAGATGAACCGCACCGTGGAGCGCACTACCAGCGCCAGCGGCCAGATCAAGAAACTGTCGGTGGGCATCTTTATCGACGGCAACATGAAAGAGGAGCAGCTGAGCGCCATCAAGGGCGTGGTGGAAACAGCCCTGGGCATTGACCTGAAGCGGGGCGACCAGATCGAGGTCAAGGCCCTGCCGTTCAGCAGCCGGAATACGGAAGAAGAGAAGAACCTGCTGGAAAAATCCCAGAGGGAAAAATTCATCATGAACATTGTCACCAAGTGGGCGCCCCGGACGCTGCTGGTGCTGGTGGGCATCAGCTTTCTTTTCCTGAGTGTGCGCAATATGAATAAAATGGCCGCCGCCGCGGGCCGGTCGGCTGAGAACGAGGATGATGGTCCGCCTTTAAGGGGCCGCAAGTTTGATCCCAATAAATTTATTGGCACCATCAAGGACAATCCCGATGAAACGGCCAAGGTGTTAAAGAATTGGCTTTCATAAACAGCGCCGCTTCTTGCCATGCCCATGCCTTCGGGCATGAAGGCAGGACCATCGGGGACAGCCAAACGAGGTTCTGCCCATGGCCTTAAAGGACGATCAAAAAAAGGAACGCCTCCACAAAGTGGCGGTGCTGCTTACGCTTATAGGCAGGGAAGCCGCCCAGGAAGTCATCAAACAGTTTCCGCCCGATGAGATCGAACGCATCAGCCGTGAGATGATCAAGTGTGAATCCGTGGACAGCAAGGAAGGGGAAGAGGTGCTGCGCGAATTTTTTAGAGCCATCGGCAACAGCCACAGCCTGGCCAAGGGCGGCGCCCATTACGTGGAAGATGTGCTGGCGCCGGCCATGGATCCGGAACGGGCCCAACGGTTGCTGCGCAAATTGCGCCATCCCGACCAGGTCGTGCCCTTCGATGATTTCCGCGACGTGCCCCCGGCGATCATCATTGATGTGCTCAAAGAAGAGCATCCCCAGACCATGGCCCTGGTCATTTCCAATCTGCCCAGTGATGTCTCGGCCCATATTCTTCACCAACTGCCGGAAAAATTGCAACAGGAAGTGGCCAAACGCATTGCCACCCTCGATCAAAATGTGCCCGATATGGCCACCATTCACGATATTGAAGACCGCCTGAGGGAAAGAATCAAACAGGAGGAAGCCAAGCCGCAACTGCTTAAAATCGGCGGCGTCCAGACCGCGGCCGACATTCTCAACCAACTGGACAAACAGTCTTCGGGCAGCATTCTGGAAACCATTGAAAGCGGTGACGAGGAGCTGGCCAATGCCATCAAGATGCGCATGGTGCGCATGGAAGACCTGGTAAAACTCAACGACATGGAGGTTCAACGGGTGCTCAAGGAAGTGGAGACCCAGGATCTGGCCGTGGCCTGCAACCGTCTGGATGCGGGCGTGCAGGACCTGATCTTCCGCAACATGTCCTCCCGCGGCGCTGAGATGCTCAAGGACGACATTGAAGTCATGGAAAATGTCAAGCCGGAGGCCATCCGCGAAGCGCGCCGGAAGATTGCAGAAATCATGCGCCGTCTGGATGAGGAAGGCAGCATCATGCTCAACAAGCAGACTCTGGAGGATGACATTGTCTAAGGTGATCAAGTCTCCCCATTTGAGCGATCAGGACTTTGCCATTCCCCCGCAGGGGCCGGCCGGTCAAGCTCCGGACCAGGACGCATTTGCTCCGGTGTTGGATCGCGATCCCTCCCTTCCGGCCGTGGACGGGCGGGGAAATGAAGCCGAGATGGAAACCGTCAAGGTCGATGCCTTTAATCAGGGTTTCGAAGAAGGCCGCCGGTCGGCCGAGCAGCGGCTGGAGCGGGAGAAAGAAGAGGACCGCCAACTGCTGGCCAAGATCGGCCAAGAGGTGGAGCGTTTTTACGCCAAGATGGAGACCCGCATGCTGGACATCATCCTGGCCATGGTTAAAAAGATCATCGGCCACAGTGAGCAGCTCAATCCCGACCTGATCAAAGCAAGTCTTAAAAAAGTGCTGGGCAAACAGGACGATCCGGGCGGCGTGCTGACCTTGAGGCTCCATCCCCGGGATTACAGAAAAATCGCTCCCGACCGTCAGGTGATGCCCACCAATTTGCGGCTGCTGCCGGACCAGTCCATTCAGGCCGGCGGCCTGTTGCTGGAAACCCCCTACGGCTTCATTGACAGCCGCCTGGAATCGCAACTGGAGGAATTGGAAAGGGTGCTGCGTGATCAGTTTTCCGACGGCCGCGTGCCGCTACAGGCCCAGGCCGTGGTGGAAAACGCCCAGGAGATCCGCTCCGAAGGCCGGGTGCTTAACATCCTGGGCACGGTGATCGAATCACGGGGACCCAATGTGACCATTGGGGAGCAATGCGACATTATCGGGGCCAACCGCCGGCAACGGATCCGGGCGGAAGTCATTGGCTTCAAGGACAACCGCGTGCTCATGATGCCCCTCGGTGAGAAACACGGCATCGGTCCGGGCAGCCGCATCATCGCCCACGGCCAGCCTTTCATCATCCATGCCAGCGAACAGCTGTTGGGGCGCATCCTTGACGGCCTGGGACGGCCTATTGACGATAAGGGGCCCATCTACGGCGGCGAAGCGGTGAGCATCCACAACACGCCCAACAACCCCATGCAGCGCCGTCCCGTCGAGGTGCCGCTTTACACGGGCGTAAAAGCCATTGACGGCCTGCTGACCTGCGGTAAAGGCGGGCGCATGGGCATTTTCGCAGGCAGCGGCGTGGGCAAGAGCACGCTTTTAGGCATGATGGCCCGCAACACATCAGCCGATATTAATGTGATTGCCCTGATCGGGGAACGGGGCCGGGAAGTGCGTGAATTTATTGAAAACGATCTGGGTCCGGAAGGCCTGCAGCGTTCCGTGGTGATTGCCGTCACCTCCGATGAATCACCTGTTTTGCGTATTCACGGCGCCAAACTGGCGGCCAGTGTGGCCGAGTATTTCGCCCGCCAGGGCAAGGATGTACTCTTCATGATGGATTCGGTAACGCGTTTTGCCATGGCCCAGCGCGAAATCGGACTGGCCGTGGGCGAACCGCCTACCACCAAAGGCTACACGCCTTCCACCTTTGCCGAACTTCCCAAATTACTGGAGCGCTCCGGCAATTTCAATCAGCAAGGCAGCATTACCGGGTTTTACACGGTATTGGTGGAAGGCGATGACCTGGATGAACCGGTTTCAGATCATGTGCGCAGTATTCTGGACGGCCATATCGTACTCTCACGAAGTCTCTTCAGCCAGAACCATTTTCCGGCCATTGATATTCTGCCCAGTATCAGCCGTCTGAGCAAGCAGGTCTGTTCTCCCGAACAGAGCCGCTGGGGCGGGCTGATCCGCGATCATCTGGCGGCCTTTGCCGAAGCCCAGGATCTGATTAATATCGGCGCTTATGTTCAAGGCAGCAATCCCAAGATCGACAGGGCCATGGCCGTAATCGAGGACATCCGGGCTTTTTTAAAGCAGCGCATCAACGAAAAAACCGCCGTGGACCAGGCTTGGCACATGCTGGAGGCCATCACCAGGAAGATTGAAGGGCAGCAGGTATGAAAAAGTTCAAGTTCAATTTGGCCGTGCTGTTAAAAATCAGGAAACGCTATGAAGAACGCATTATCCAGGAATTCAGCGACCAGCAGCGCCGGGTGATGCAACAGGAAGCGATCAAGGAGCAACTGCTATTGGTACGGTCAAAAAAAAGCCGGGAATATAAAATGTTTAAAACCGGGACCATGGACATGGTCAAGGACAAAGCTTACGACCAGTACCTTACCCGCTTGCAAAAGGACATCAGCCAGGCAGAGCAGCACCTGGGTATGCTTAAGCAGGAACTTGAAACCTTGCGCCAGCGCCTGGTGCGCGCCCGCAAAGAGGTGTCGGCACTGGAAAAATTAAAAGAGCAACGATGGGATCAGCATCAACAGGCCTTGAGCAAGGAAGAGCAGCGTCTGCTGGATGAAGTGGCCATCAACCATGCTCAGGATCAGCGGACGTGGAAGGTATAACCTCCCCGAAAAAATTGCCTAGGATGACGGGGAAGTCTGCGTTGAAATATGGGGAATTGGCAATGACGTATTGATTCAACTTTGGCAAATTTGCCAAAGTTGGGGTATTGAGTTCTGTCAAGGCATAAGAGGAGGAAGCCATGGGTGAAGCAATGCAAGTTCAAGCCGCAAGTCCGGAAATCATGGTGAATGCGGCCGTGCCTGCAGCCGCACAAGACAGTGCCAAGCCGGACCCGACGACCCTGGGGCTGGTGAAGGAATTCCTGGCTTTTCTTAATCAGAATCTCGATACCCAGGAGGCGGATTCAGTTGAAGTGGAGCCGGCACCCCAAAGCCAGGACCAGGACAACGCCCAGGAGGGAAAGGATCAGGCCTGGCTCCAACTCCTGCAGGACCACCCTGATCTGGCGGCCGTCCTCATCCCGATGATGCAACCAACACCGGCTGCTGTTGTCCAGAATGAAGGTCCGGCCCAGACCCAGGCTCAAACCACCACACCCATTCCAACAGATCTGGAAGCGGTGGTGGAGGCACTACAGGCTGCAGTCCAAGGCCAGGCTGACGTTAAGACTGCGCCCGCAAGCACACCTGCCGGCATACCGGAAAAGGTCCAGGTCATGAAGCGCGATCAAACCGGGGTGCAAGGCATGCTTAATGATTTCCCCCAAGGCTGGGAGAGCCTGCTGGAGGAGGGCGCCGCTCCGGAAAAGCCGGACGCAACGGCCGGGAAGGCTCATTCAGACTCTCCCAAGTCAGCCGCCGTGCCAACAGGCGCCGCTGCCGAAGCCACGGCCGTTCCTCAGCCCGTCCTGTCTTTGGATGAGACCAGCTCCCGGCAGCAGGATATCTTTTCCCTGGCGGACAAGGGCGGGGACCCTAGAAAGAACAGCAACAATGACAAGGCGGGCCATGACCTCTCTTTTCCCGAGAGCACGGCCTTGGCCACAATGGACAGAAGTTCCGGGCTGGAGGCCGGGATGCGACCCGTCGCTTCGGGAAGCTTAGAGCTTCTTAAAGCCATGAGTGAAGTGCAGCATCAAGGGGTGATCAAGGCCTTCAGCCACGATCTGGTCAAGGGCGCGAAAGGCAAGGAAGAAAAACTGCATATTGAATTAAATCCGCCGGAGCTGGGTCGGGTTGAAGTCACGGTCCATCGCAGCGGCGGCCAGATTCATGCCAAGGTGTTTATGGCGGACAAACATCTGGGTGAATTTTTCCATAACAATATCGACCAGATCAAGAAGAATCTGGAAACGTCGGGCATGAAGGTAGGCACCTTTTCCCTGGAAGTGGGGCAACAGCAACAGCAGCATCCGGGCCAGGGGTCCGTCGGCAAGCAGGATCAGGAAGAAGGGTGGGGCGAATCCGCCAAAGGCCTGAGCATAACGGATTCCGGCCGCGTTGGCGCCGCCGGCCAGGGAAGCCGCATTAAAACATCCCGGGTGGACATGTTCATTTAACGGCGGCAAGGTGCGCTTCCGGCTTGGCCAGCTTGGATACGCAAGAGACCTGAGTAGTTAC
>CAYVTN010000092.1:0-5280 GCA_964454395.1 uncultured bacterium
GATGGTGCCAGATTGAATTCGATTTTTTTGAAAATTGACTGGGCAAAGGCATTGGCCAAATCCGTATCATTGTTGAGTACCAGCGGAATTTTACCATGGGGTTGATAGCCGCAGAGTTCGGCCACCTGTGCATAACGTTCTTCCGCCACGGCGGCGATATGGGCGGCCTGCATTTTTTCGTGTTTGGGGTAGATAAGGCAAAAGTGGTTGGTTTCCAGTTGCTGCCAATGTTGATCAAGCAGGCGCGAGCCTTGGGCGGCCGGCGATAAGACAAACATTATGGCGGCTAAAATAACACCGCATCCTATGCGGGCCAAACCCTGTGTTGAGCCAATCATGGATGTCCTTTTGCTGGAAATGAACTGCCGTGTATATAATAGGAAAAGGCAGATAAAAAAAGCCCTCTATGAGTTGTCATAGAGGGCTTTGGTCATCAAATTGATGGCTAGAATGCCACTCCCACGGCAATTTGATGGGACAATCCCAAATCCCCAAAGGTGGTGAGTGCGTAGTCCACGGTCAAGGCCATGGTACCCATTTTCAACTTGCCGCCCAAGCCTGCGGTCAAGCCATTGAGGCCCTCCAGGCCGCCTGTATCTTTAGCCTTATAACCCAAGCGCAGGGCCAGCGTTTGATTATACCAATACTCCGTGCCGATATTGGCGGAGGTATAGTTGGTGTCCCCAAAAGGCAGTATCACATCCAGCATGACGTTCCATTGGTCATTGGCCGTGATTTTAAAGGGGATGGCGTAGGCCAGACCCGCCTTGGCCAGCATGCTCAAAGAAGAATCCGCCACTGAGGTGCCCAGATTTTCAACCGTCACCGCTGAGTTCAAGCCTTCCATTATTTTATACTGGGCGCCCAAGTCAATAGCCACCGACGAATAATTGTTGCTGTCAATGCTCAACCCGTATAATTTGAGGACCGCGCCCACGGCCAAGGCCTTCATCACTTGCTGGCCATAGCCGACTTTAGCCGCATAGGACAAGGGTGTAAAACTGTCTTCCAGAACCGGCAAATTGTTACTGTCTACGGTTACCTTATCCATCTGGCCAAAATTCAAAACCATGATATTGGCCCCCAGGCCGGCGCCTGGAAAGAGATTCTGGGCATAGCTAAGATAATCCAGTGCCGTGTCTTCCAAATAGATATTGTGCATAAAACCTGCCTGCAGGCCCTCCACTTTGGACAGTCCGGCAGGATTCAGCGCTGTGGCACTCAAATCATCAACCAAGGCAATGCCGGCATCTGCGGTACCTGCAAAGCGGGTGGACAAATTGATTTTTAATTCAGCACCTGCGCTCTGGCCAATGCTGTAATTGGTTTGTGCTGCCTTGGCCAAACCCGTGGTCAGCATCACAGTCAATATCATCCCTGCAGCTAAGATCCTCTTATGCATAAAAGCCACCCCTTTCACAATGCTCTTCTTCTCCAAAAGCATAGCACATAAATCCAGAAAAAATAAAAAAAAAAACAAGCTGATAAATATGCCCTTCGCCCATGGCTTCGCCTGAACCGGGCACCCGTGTCCGCCTTTATTTTTTCTTTATCATTTGCCTGCGCCTGACCACATCAGCCACACTCAGGCGCGCCAGCGCTTTTTTCAGTGAAATTTCCACCTGATCCAGTTCGGCGCCGTGAATGCCGGATTTCAACTGGGCCACGGCACGGGCTCTTTCCTTTTGAGCTACCTCGATGTCAATATCCTCGGCCAGTTCGGCTGTATCGGCCAGGACCACCACCTTGTTGTTGGCGATCTCGGCATAACCGCCGCCTATGGCATAAATAGTATCGCCATTTTCGTCCTGGACTTTAAGCATGCCCGGCTTCAGGCTGGTCACCATGGCCAAGTGCCCGGCCAATACGCCAAAACTGCCTTCCGTACCGGGCAACACCACTGCCTGTACCGTTTGACGCAGTACCAGTTTTTCCGGGGTTACAACTTCCAATTCTATGGGTTGGGGTGCCATCGTTCCTCTTTCTTATCCAAACCGTGCGGTTTGGCACTTTCTCCGTTTAGCGTCTGTATGTCTGGATTATCCACGTTTTTGCTTAGATAATCCAGACATACAGACGCTTATCCAGCTCCGCTGGGTTAGGCCAGCTGTTTGGCTTTGGAAATAACTTCTTCTATGGTGCCCACGTTTAAGAAGGCTTGTTCGGGCAACTCATCATGCATGCCGTTGATAATTTCCTTGAATCCTTTAATGGTTTCCTTCAGCGGCACATAACGTCCGGGCGTTTGCGTGAACTCCTCGGCTACAAAAAAGGGCTGGGATAGAAACCGCTGCAGTTTACGCGCCCGTGCCACAGTCACCTTGTCATCCTCCGACAGTTCATCAATGCCCAGAATGGCAATGATATCCTGCAACTCCTTATACCGCTGGATAATTTGCTGCACCTGGCGGGCCACTTGATAGTGTTCCTGTCCCACCACTTCCGGCGCCAGAATACGCGAGGTGGAATCAAGCGGATCGACGGCAGGATAGATACCCTGCTCCACGATGGCGCGGGACAAGACCGTGGTGGCATCAAGATGGGCAAACGCCGTGGCCGGCGCCGGATCGGTCAAGTCATCAGCAGGCACATAGATGGCCTGCACCGAAGTGATGGATCCGTTTTTGGTGGACGTAATGCGTTCCTGCAACTGTCCCATTTCCGTGGCCAGGGTGGGTTGATAACCCACGGCCGACGGCATGCGGCCCAGCAAGGCCGATACTTCCGAACCGGCCTGGGTAAAACGAAAAATGTTGTCAATAAACAACAGAACATTTTGGTGCTCTTCATCGCGGAAATATTCAGCCTGGGTAAGCCCGGTCAGGGCCACCCGCATACGCGCGCCCGGCGGTTCATTCATCTGGCCAAAGACCATGGCCGTTTTTTCCAAAACGCCGGACCCTTTCATTTCCATCCACAGATCATTGCCTTCCCGGGTCCGTTCCCCTACGCCGGTAAACACGGAAAATCCACCGTGTTCGGTGGCAATGTTTCTGATCAACTCCATGATGAGTACGGTCTTACCCACGCCCGCGCCGCCAAACAGGCCGATCTTGCCGCCCCGCGGATAGGGTGCCAATAAGTCAATAACCTTGATGCCTGTCTCCAATTGCTGGGTGGCTGTATCCTGGTCTTCAAAGTTGGGAGCCGGCCGGTGAATGGGGTAACGTATGTCGGTTTTAACCTCGCCCAGACGGTCAATGGGATCACCCAGCACATTCATGATCCTGCCCAGGGTGTTGCGGCCAACGGGTACACTGATGGGGTTGCCCAAATCCTTGACGGGCATGCCGCGGGTGATGCCGTCCGTGGAAGCCATGGCCACGCACCGCACCCGGTTGTCGCCCAGATGGGCCTGCACTTCCAAGGTGACATTTATGGCAATGGTCTGATCTCCCTGCTGCACTTCGCTCTCCACGCTCAAAGCCTGGAAAAGCGGGGGCAAATGCCCGGGCTCAAATTCAACATCAATTACCGCACCAATGACTTGCGCTACTCTACCGTTACTCATTCTATCCTCCTGCACGCCCAGCGGCCCTCTAAGGCCCTGCACTCGATGAATTCACTTTTTTATTCAAACGATCACTATAGTTTGTAAGGCTCTTTTATAGGGGCGGGTAAACCCGCCCCTATAAACTATGCGTAGATCCTACCGGCATCGATTCTCAGCCGGTTTTCTGCGACACGCCGCTTACCCGTTAATGGCTTCCGCACTGCCTACCAACTCGGAAATTTCACTGGTAATGGCCGCTTGTCTGGCCCGGTTTAATTGCAGCACCATGTCTTCTATCATCTCCCCCGCACTCTCGGTGGCATTCTCCATGGCCTGCATGCGGGCCGCTTGTTCGGCAGCCTTGGATTCCAGCAATACATGCCAGATGGTCACTTTGATATAGCGCGGCAGAAGATGTTCAAAGATCTTTTCCGGATCCGGTTCAAAATAATATTCCTTCAACTTATCTTTGTCCTCACAGGCACTCTGGTCGGGCAGAGGCAAAAGCACCCGCCGGACCGTTTCCTGGGCGATGGCTGATTTGAAGCGGTTAAAGACTACGGTGACTTTGGACCAACGGCCTTTGATATACTCATCCATGATGTCCTGGGCTATGCCATCGGCATGATACCAGTTAAGATCCTGCCAAAAACCCGCCCATTGTTTGGCCAAGGCAATGCCCGACCTTCTGAAAAAATCCAATCCTTTGCGTCCGCAGCATAAAAAGTCAATGGGCGCCTTGAACTCTGACAGGTTTTCCGTTACCAACTGCAAGGGTTGAATATTAAAGCCGCCGCACATGCCTTTGTCGGAAGTCAGCACCATACGGACTTCCCTCTGGCTTTGGGGTGTTCCCAAAAGCGGATGAAAGCGATCCTTGGTTCTGGCCGCCACCTGACAGATCATCTCGTTCATCTTCTGGGCATAGGGCCTGGCCTCCATCAACTGGCTTTGAGCCACGCGCAGCCGTGCCGAGGCCACCATTTTCATGGCTCTGGTGATTTGTTGAATGTTCTTGACACTTCCGATACGGGTTCGTAACTGACGCAGACTGGCCACGTTAGGCCCCCAAAGGTTTGAACTGTTTTTTGAATTCCTCAATGGCGCTGGCGAGTTCCTCGTTCATGCCCGTATCCAACTGGCCTTTTTGTTTGATCGCTTTAAGCAAGGTGGGATGGGACTCCTTGAGAAAATGAAGAAATTCTTTTTCAAACTGGAGTACCGCATTGACCGGAATGCTGTCCAGCGCGCCGGTGGTGCCTGCAAACAGGATAGCCACCTGATCCTCCACCAGCATGGGTGAATACTGGTGTTGCCGCAGCAGCTGCATCATTCTTTCCCCCCGGGCCAATTGGGCCTGGGTGGCTTTATCCAGATCTGATCCAAACTGGGCAAACGCCGCCAGTTCCCGGTATTGGGACATGTCCAACCGTAACCGGCCGGCGATTTGTTTCATGGCTTTGATCTGGGCGCTGCCGCCCACACGAGAGACCGAGAGCCCCACGTTGACTGCCGGCCTTTGGCCGGCATGGAAAAGGTTGGTCTCCAGAAAAATCTGGCCGTCCGTAATGGAGATGACATTGGTGGGAATATAAGCCGAGATGTCGCCGGCCTGGGTTTCGATAATCGGCAGCGCGGTCAGCGAGCCTCCGCCCAAATCATCGCTCAATTTGGAAGCCCTCTCCAGCAGGCGCGAATGGAGGTAAAACACATCACCGGGATAAGCTTCGCGCCCCGGCGGCCGGCGCAGTAGCAAGGACATCTGGCGGTAAGCCACGGCATGCTTG
>CAYVTN010000092.1:5290-9212 GCA_964454395.1 uncultured bacterium
GCGGTTTTCCGCAAAAGCTCCATCATACGCATGGGATAAATCATCATATACGATCAGGGCGTGCTTGCCGTTCATCATAAAGGCTTCCGCCATAGCGCAACCGGCATAAGGTGCCAAATACAGCAGCGGCGCCGGCTCGCTGGCGCCGGCCACCACCACGATGGTTTTGTCCATCACCCCGTGATCTTCCAGGGTTTTGACCACCTGGGCCACGGTCGATTGTTTCTGCCCGATGGCCACATAGACGCAATAAACATCGGTATGCTTTTGATTGATGATGGTATCCACCGCCACGGCCGTTTTGCCGGTTTGACGGTCGCCGATGATCAGCTCCCGCTGTCCGCGCCCGATGGGGATCATGGCGTCAATGGCTTTGATCCCGGTTTGCAAGGGCGCTTTAACCGATTGCCGTTCCACCACCCCGTGGGCAATGCGCTCCACGGCTTGAAAAGAGTCAGCCTTGATTTCTCCCTTGCCGTCAAGCGGCTGGCCCAGAGGATTAACCACCCGGCCCAGCAGGCCGTAGCCGGCCGGAACCTGCATGATCCTGCGGGTGCGTTTAACCTTATCGCCTTCCTTGATCAGGGTATAATCACCGAGCAGTACACAACCTACATTATCGTCTTCCAAATTGAGCACCATGCCGTAAACATTGTGGGGAAACTCGAGCAGTTCCATGGACATGGCGCCGGTCAAGCCCCATATGCGGGCGATGCCGTCACTGACCTGCAGGACCGTCCCCACCTCTTCCAGGGTGGCCCGGCTCTCAAACCCTTCCAGTTGCTGTTTAATAACCTCGGTGACTTCTTCTGGTGATATCTTCATGGATGAATCCTTTCATTAAAAACATGGATCTTGCCGGCATTGGCTCCAAACCGTCCAAACCGGAATAAAAAAATGGCTCATAGTAGGGGCGTTTTGTCATTAATGCCCGGCTTAAGGGTACATACGCCCTTACGCTGCGCGTGCTGCCCGGCGTGTGGCAGGGGACGGCATGCCGGGCCCCTACGGCTAAAATCGTCTACAAAAAAACGTAGATGTTGAAAATACAGTATCTAATTGCTCGACAACAATGTTTTCTTCAGCCGCTCTAAGCGGCCTGTCAAGCTGCCGTCAAAGACCAGATCGCCCAGAATGATCTTGGTTCCGGCCTGCAGTTGTTCTTGCACTTTGACCTGCAGGGTAATCTGCTTGCCGGTGTACGCTTCCAGACGCTGTTGCAGGCGCTTCAGCTGTTCCGGGGTCAAAGGCCGGGCGGTCCGGACTTCGGCTCTGGCCGTTGCTTGATGGGCGTCAACCTGTTCCCGGTAGCATTGGCTGATCATGGGCAACAACGCGCCCCGACCTCTCTCCACCAGCAGATCCAGCAGCCGCGAGGTCAAGTCGCCGATGTTGGCGCCCAATACCTTTTTCAGCAGATCTTTTTTCTTTTCGCTGGCCAGCAGGGGATGAATCATCAGCGCCAACCCTTCCCCCTTGCCAAAGGTTTGGGCGAGAAAATCCAATTCTTCGGCTACGGGCTCTTCCTGTTTAACGGCAAGGGCCAGTCCAAAAAGTGCTTTAGCGTATTTACTGGCAGCCAGATACTCTGTGCTCATATTTATTTCTCAACCTTATCCAGATCATTAATAAAATCATCGACCAGCCGCGCATGGAGTTCGTTCTTGTTTTTTTCCTGCAACAATTGTTCCATGGCTTTGATGGCCATGGACGAGACTTCGGCACGCAGCTCCTTGATGACTTGCCTCCGTTCCTGCTGGAGCATTTCCTGATTTTTCTCCAGCAAGCGTTTGGCTTCATCCTGCGCTTCCTGCAAGATCACTTCACGCTCCTGATGCCCTTTTTGCACGGCTTCATTGATGGTTTTCCTGGCTTTTTCCTCGATTTCCGCCAATTGCCGGTGATACTCCCCTTCCAAAACTTCCACCTCATGGCGGCCCTTGGAAGCCCGGTCAATATCATCCTCGATTTTACGGGAGCGTTCCTGCATCATCCTGGTCAAAGGTCCCCAGGAAAATTTCCACACCACGATCATGGCCACCAAAAAAGTGGCCACCTGAACCAAAAGCAGAGGCCAGTTAATCTCTATCATAATTACTCACATTCGTGTTAGCGTCTGTGTCTGGATTATCTACGTTTTTGCGTAGATAATCCAGATATACAGAATCTTATCCAGCTGGGTTAGTGGGCAAAATATTTTAAGAACGGATTGGCAAACAACAGAATCAAGGCCACCACCAGGGCATAAATGGTCAGCGATTCAATAATGGAAATACCGATAATCATCACGGTCTGAATGGTGCCGCTGGCTTCGGGCTGGCGGGCAATGCCTTCCACGGCTTTACCCACCGCAGTACCCTGGCCGATGCCGCAACCGAGCGCCGCCAGTCCCACACCTACCGCCGCGCCGATGGCGCAAGCTGCAAAAAACAGCGTGCTGCCGGCCGATCCGCCGGAACCCTGGGCCACGGCCCGGGCCCCTTGGGCAGCTTCCTCAGCCACTGCCAAGCCTGCTGTGACCAGCAGGGTAAAAGCTACATTGACCATTGTTAACATCCATTTTCTCACAATCTTCGTCCTCCTTATTTTATTCCGCTGACGCGAATCACGCCGCAGGCGGCGTGGTTACCTACTTTTTTAATGCCCTTCCTGAGCCTGTACGGCGCCTCCGATATAAACCATGGCCAAAATCACAAACACAAAGGCCTGAATAATGCTGATCAAAATGCCCAGCAGAATGATCAGCGGATCCAGGACAACCGGCAACAGCGTCAGGATCTTTTTGATCACACTCGGCGAGGGGAAGAAAAGCAGCACCAGCAAGGCCAGCACGCCCAACAAGATTTCCTTGGCCAGGATGTTGCCGAACAACCGGAAAGACAAGGATAAGGGTCTGGCCAATTCTCCGATGACCTCAATGAAAAACATAAACGGCTTTAACCATATCGGCACGGGGCCAAACCAGTGTTTGACGTAGGCCACCAATCCTCTTTCCTTAATGCCAAAATAATGGGTGGAAAAAAATACCACCAGCGTCAGCGCCACGGTTACCGAAAGTCTGCTGGTGGCGGAAAACAAGCCGGGGATGAGACCCATCAGATTGCAAAAAAGGATGAAAATAAACAGCATGGAAAACAAGGGATAATATTTTGGAGCCGTAGGGCCGACCATGTCATCGGCAAAACTATAAATGTAGCTGAGAACCATCTCAAGAACGTTTTGGGCGCCCTTGGGGACCATCTGTATTTTTTTTGTCGCTGCCCATGAAAACAGGACGACCACCACCGCCGCCAGGCCAATCATAAGAAAGGTCGGATTAAAAGGCGTGTGGAACTCAATTGATTCAGGAATGGCACTCATAATAATTCCTCAATAAGGTGACTTTGTTGGCGTAATACCTGCCGCACGTTACTGCGGGCATACCGCGCCTAAAAAAAATGGTTTTCCTCAGCTAGGAATAAAATACCGGATAGTACCTGCCAGGCATTTTATGAATTGGCGGGGGCAAAACCTTTAATGACCGCAGCCGGCAATTGAATCACCGAATAACCAAGAACCAATCCCCAAACATTGCCTGCCGGCCACTTTAAGGAGAAGAGGATGGCTGCACCCATCATGACGTACCGCCCCAAGCTGTTCATGACCAAGTGGCGGGAAGGATTGACATTTTTTTTGGCCAACAAACGGCGTACCGTATGACCAATCCATATCGTGCTGATCACTCCCAGCCCTTCACCTATCATGCAACCCACTGCCCAGGTCCCCATCTCCGAGATTAGAAACAGCATTGGTAAAAACACTCCAAATGCTATCAGTCCATGCGTCTTAGTCATTTTCATCACCGTGATCCGCGATTCTGAATGGATTTTAAAACTTTGGCAATATTATAAAAACCGGCAATGACACCAAAAATAAAAAACAA
>CAYVTN010000093.1:0-9204 GCA_964454395.1 uncultured bacterium
CTTGATCCCCCTTTGCAAAAGGGGGGGACTTCGTTATTATACCATATCATCAAACGAAAAAGTCCGACAGGCTCCTAGACGGATGGTTATGTTCATTTACTTTTGCCAATTGCTGATCTATGATAAGCCTTCAAGGAATAAAGCAAAACTATTATGGAGGGTGACATGATTGACCCGGCCCCGGTAAAAATGATTTTATTTGACCTGGACGGCACCTTGGTGGACAGCGCGGCCGATCTGGCCTGGAGCGTGGATGCCATGCTTGAGGATCTGCACTTGCCGCTTCAGGGTGAATTGAAGGTCCGCCAGTGGATCGGTAATGGCGTGAACCGCTTGATACATCGGGCCTTGACCGGAAGCCAGGAGGGCGAAGCGGAGAGTGCCGCCTTTAACCGCGGCAAAGCCTTGTTTCTGAACCATTATGCCGGTCATTTCAATAAGGCCAGCAGGCTTTATCCGGGCGTGCGCTCCGCTCTTGAGACCTGGGCCGGGCTGGAGCTGACCTTGGGTTGTGTGACCAACAAACCTCGGCGTTTTACAAACCCATTACTGGAACACCTCGGGATTGATCATTTTTTTAAATTAATCATCAGTGGCGATACCTTGACTGTGCAAAAGCCTGATCCCAAGCCGCTGTTATATGCCTGTGAGCAACTGGACATTATGCCGCAGGCATCGCTCATGGTGGGCGACTCGGAGAATGATGTGACCGCGGCCAAGGCTGCCGGTTTTCAAAGCGTGGCCGTCAGTTATGGCTATAATCACGGCGTTCCGGTGGCTCAAACCAATCCGGATCTCGTGACGGACAGGCTCGATGATCTGGCCGCGCTTTGGACCAGGCCGGCATCGGTACAAGAGAAGCGGAGTGGAACAGCAGGCTATTAAAGAGGCGCTGAAATTTTCACTGGCAAGTGTGGGGTTGGGGTGTCAAAATACCGTCGAAGCGTTTATTACTACAAAGAAAAGGAGGATTTAACTCATGATGCCTAGTGTTAGAATATCAACCGTTCTCTTGCTGGTGTTCGTTTTTTTCTCCGTTCTGTACAGTGTTAGCCATGCCGCTTTGGTAAAAAAAACGGTAAGTTACAACGAAGGTGGCCGGCACTTTAAAAGTTATCTGGTTTACAATGATGACTTTAAGGGTAAGCGGCCGGCGGTGTTGGTATTCCCCGAATGGTGGGGGCTTAATGCTTATGCCAAGATGCGAGCCGACCAATTGGCGGACCTGGGGTACCTGGCCATGGCCGTGGATATCTACAGCAATGAGCAAAATACGACTGATCCCAAGCAAGCCGGCCGGTGGGCCGGAAACTTTCGCAGTCACCCGGAGCTCATGCGCCAAAACAGCTTGGCGGCTTATCATGTCCTAACCAAAGAGGCGCTGGCGGATGACCAAGACCTGGCGGCTATTGGTTACTGCTTTGGCGGTACGGTAGCCCTGGCCCTGGCCTACAGTGGTGCTGATTTAAAAGGCGTGGTCACTTTTCACGGAGGCTTGATCGTGCCCACCGCAGAAGATTTAAAACGCTTAAAAGCCAAATTACTCATCCTCCATGGCGCCGTTGATCCCACCATGAAGCCTGAAACGATTCAGGCTTTCCGGGCAGCCCTGGAGAGTGCCCATAAAGATTATCAAATGATTTATTACAGCGGGGCGGTACATGCCTTTACCAATCCCAATTCCGGCAACGATCCCTCCAAGGGCGTGGCCTATAATGCTGTGGCTGCCCAGAGGTCGTGGGAAGCCATGCGCACTTTCCTTAAAGAGGTATTGACACGTTCAGGATCAGGTGCCGGCAAATAAGCTGTGGTGGACCGCAGCAAGCAATCCCTGAAGAGGGCGTGGATACCAGGTCCCGCCCTTTTTGACCTAAATGAATCACCAAAAAAATATCAGCAAAAGATCATGAACCCTGTCCTAATCACGGCAGGGCAAGGAGGATAGGGATGAAAACAGTGGGTGTGTTCCTGGCGATAATGACAGCGGTACTTTGGTACGGCAGCGCCGTGCAGGCCGGGAACCTTTATACCCTGCAGGCATGTTATGAGAAGTCTTTGCAACGTAGCGAGACCCTGGCCAATCAGCAAGAGCAGATCCGACTGGCCGAGGATTATTATCAGCAAGCCTTGGGCAGCGTGCTGCCGGCCTTTAATGGCACGGCTTATTATGGTTGGCAGGACAACTATGCTCCGGTCAGTTTACCGGGCAGGACAATTTCCAACAACCCTTATCAAGTCAAGGTGACAGCCACGCAGCCTCTCTTTAGGGGATTTCGGGAATATGCAGCTCTGCGCCAGGCCGACGATCAAATTGCAGCCCAAAAAGAAGCAGCCCAATGGGCCGCTATTCAACTCTATATGGACGTGGCCCAGGCCTTTTACAATGTATTGGCTTATGAAAGCGACTTATATCATTACCAGGTGCAAAACATGCTTTATGCCCAGCGGATTGAGGATTTGCGCGCACGTGTGCGCATTGGGCGCTCAAGACGCACGGAAGTGCTCAGCGTGCAGGCAGCGCAGGCCGCGCTAAAAGCCCAGGTGCAGCAACTGCAGGGCCAGTTGGCCGTGGCCAAGGAAGTAGTGGCTTTTTTAACAGGTTTGGATGGCGCCATCTCCCTGCAAGAGGAAGAGCCCATGCCCTCCCAGCCTGCGGCGGAAGATCATTATTTGGCGGCCATGGACAAACGGCCTGATGTGAAAGCCGCCCGCCGGCAATTGGCCTATGCCAAAGAAGGCATCACCATTGCCGGCGGCGCCCATTGGCCTAATGTGGATGCCAACGGCAATTATTATTTCACCCGCGCTGATGTTTCGAGTGGAGGCAAATGGGATGCTACCATTAGCCTGACGCTGCCGCTTTTTATGGGTGGTACCATTGCTGCCCAAACAAAAGCAGCGGAGGCGCAGGCACGCATCAGTGAAAATAACCTCGGTTTGCTCCTGCGCCAGGACAAACAAACCCTGCACAACGCCTATGTCAATCTGACGTCCAGTCTGGACCAAGTGGCCGCCAATCAGGAAGCTTCCGATCTTTCGAAACAGAATTACCAGGCTGTTTTAAAGGATTACAACCTGGGACTGGAAACCAATCTGGACGTGCTGGTGGCCATGAGTTCTGATCAGGACGCCCTGCGCGCCCTGGACCGGGCCAAACTCTCGGCCAAACTCAATGCTATTTTGCTGGAAGCCGCGGCCATGATGCGGCCCATTCCCGCGGAAGGTAAAGTGCAGCCATGACCATTTCCGATCTTTCCATACGCAGGCCGGTGTTCGCCTGGATGCTCATGGGCGGGCTGATCGTTTTCGGGATTCTTGGGTTCAAGCGTCTGGGCGTAAGCCAGTTGCCCAGTGTGGATTTTCCGGTGGTCACCATCAGGGTGACCATGGCCGGCGCGGCTCCGGAGGTCATGGAGCGGGATATCGTGGATGTGATCGAGAACGCGGTCATGTCCATCCAAGGCGTCCGCAATGTGCATTCCAGCAGTTACGATTCGTCGGCCACCATCAGCGTGGAATTTGATCTGGACAGGAATATCGATGTGGCCCAGCAGGATGTACAGGCCAAGATCAATCAGGCTGTCCGCCTGTTGCCCACCCAAATGGATCCGCCGATTATCACCAAAAGCAATCCCGCCGACACGCCCATTTTATGGCTGGCTCTGCAAAGCAATACCTATTCCATGCGGGAGATGATGATTTACGTCAATGACTACCTGAAAGGCAAGATTACCACGGTGCCCGGAGTGGGGGACATCTTTTTGGGAGGATATGTGGACCCCAACCTGCGGGTTTGGGTTAAGACCAAACCCCTGGAGCGCTATTACCTGAGCGTGGACGACGTAATCAACACCATCCAAAAACAAAATGTGGAACCTCCTTCCGGTTATTTCGACATGCCGAAAAAAGAATATAACGTGCGCACCATCGGCGAAGAGAGCAGTACTAAAAAGTTTGCAGCCATGCATATCCTTACCCGCGGCGGCCAACCGAATTATCTGCCCGTGCGCCTCGGCCAGGTCAGCCGCATTGAAAAAGGCATGGCCGACGTGCGGCGTATCAGCCGGGCCAACGGCCTGCCGGCCGTGGGTCTGGGTGTGCTCAAGCAGCGCGGCTCCAATGAAGTGGCCGTGGCCAATGCGGTTAAAAAACGGGTGGCTCAGATTCAGAAAAACCTGCCGCCCGGCATGAAGCTAACCATCAACGTCGACTTGTCCAAATTCATCAAGCAGTCGGTGGAGGAAATGAATCTGACCCTGATTCTGGCCGCCATTTTAACCGGCCTGGTGTGTTGGATTTTTCTGGGCTCCTGGACATCCACCCTCAATGTCTGGCTGGCTATTCCCACTTCCATCATGGGCACTTTTTTAATCCTTTATTTCCTGGGCTTTACGCTCAACACCTTTACCCTCATGGCCCTGACTTTGGTCATTGGGATTGTGGTGGATGATGCCATCATGATGCAGGAAAATATTTCCCGTCATTTGGAGATGGGGCAAAACAGCACCAAGGCCGCCATTTTGGGCGCCAGACAGATTACCTTTGCCGCCGTGGCGGCCAGCGTGGCCTTGGTGGCGATTTTTATGCCCGTGGCTTTCATGAGCGGCGTGATCGGCACCTTTTTCTTTCAATTCGGCCTGACCTTGTCGGTGGCGGTCTTGCTCTCCCTGATGGAAGCCGTGACTCTGACGCCCATGCGCGCCTCGCGCTTTGTGACCTTTAAGCCGAGAACCACCTGGTTTGGCCATGGGGTGGACAAAATTTTCACGGCCACTAAGATAGGCTACCACCGCATCCTGACCGTGGTGCTCCGCCACCGCTGGAAAGTCATCATTGCCGCCTTGGTCTTTTTTGCGGGCAGTTTTTACAGCCTTAAGTACCTCAATAAAGAATTCCTGCCTTCCCAGGACATGAGTCTTTTTATTATCCAGTTGAAGACCCCGGTAGGGTCTTCCCTGAACTATACGGACAGCAAGGTGAAGCAGGTGGAGAAATTCCTGTTAAACCGCTCTGAAGTGGCCCGCACCTTTCTGGCCCTGGGGGGGTTCTCGGGCGGCCAGGTCAACACCGGCATGATATTCGTGACCTTAAAACCCAAGGGTGAACGCGGCATTGATCCGCAAAGGCACCATGAATTGACGCAGCAGGAATTTATGAACATCACCAGGCGCGCTCTCAAGCCCATTCCCGACGCCAGAATCGTACTGCGGGATTTGTCCTCCCGCGGCTTTGGTTCGGGCCGGAGCTTTCCCGTGGAGTTCACTATTCTGGGCTCGGATTGGGGAAAATTGGCAGACTATTCCCGGAAAATTGTCAAGCGGCTCAATCAAACCGGGTTGGTCACTGATGTGGATACGGATTACCAAACCGGACAGCCCGAAATTCAGATCGTGCCCGATCGCGACAAGGCTGCCGCCCATGGCGTGGATGTGCAGTCTGTCGGCCAAGTGATCAGTGCAATGATCGGCGGGGTGGTGGTGGGCAGCTACCCGGAAGGCGGCCATCGTTATGACGTACGCGTGAAAATGGCGCCGGAAGACATAAAAGGCAACCTTTTTGATCTGATCAAAAATCTGAAAGTCCGCAACAACCGGGGCAACCTCATTGCCCTCGAAAAAGTGGTGAAACTTCACCAGGTCTCCACCCTGCAGGTGATTACCCGTTACAACCGGCAAAGGGCCATTACGGTGACCGCTAATGTGGCTCCCGGGAAATCCCAACAGGCCGCCCTGAAAGAAGCCGTCAAAGTCAGCAAAGAGGTGCTCCCCGCAGATTACCATATCAATATTACCGGCAGCGCCCAAACTTTTCAGGAATCGTTTTCAGGTCTTCTGATTGCCCTGGTACTTGGGATTGTCATTGCCTACATGGTGCTGGCCACGCAATTCAACAGTTTTATCGATCCTTTTTCCGTGCTCATGGCCTTGCCCTTTTCCGTGTCCGGCGCTTTTTTGGCTCTCCTGATAACCGGCCAATCCCTGAATATTTACAGTATGATCGGCCTGATTCTGCTCATGGGGATTGTGAAGAAAAATTCCATTCTTTTGGTGGAATTTACCAACCGCGTACGTCAGGAGAAAAAAACCAATATTCACGACGCACTTTTGGAAGCCTGTCCCATCCGCCTGCGGCCCATCCTCATGACGTCCATAGCGATTATTGCCGGCGCCCTGCCGGCAGCCTTGGCCATTGGCCCGGGCGCCGCCACCCGCGTACCTATGTCGGTGGCGGTCATCGGCGGGGTCATGGTCTCCACTTTCCTTACCTTGTTTGTGGTACCCTGCGTTTACAGTTTACTGGCCCACCTGGAGGGCAAGGAAACCCATCTGCCTTTTGAACAAACCGAGGCAGGCAAGGTTTATGCGGAGATGCACGCCCAGGATCTTTAAGCGCGGTTTTTAGATCCTGTCACACCAAGATTTATGTTTCTGCGCAAGTGTCGTGTCTCTTAAATAAAGGCGCTCAACTGATAGGGTACAAACAGCGTGAGACACTGCACCAGCTGCTTTGTAGGGAACAGTCGCGACTGTTCCCTACGTCCAATAATTTTCTTCCCTTCTGCATTCTTTGCCATCAAGGTAAATGCCCCTTCTATTGGGATAGATTTGTTTTTCGTCTATGCTTGGTTAAAACTTTACCGCCGCCTTTCATGATGCTCTTGCATGCCACGATGGAAATGCTCGTGCTTCTCAAACAACCGGCCTCTGCCAAAGTGCCTGATCGCAATGGAGCCGGGCCCGTGAAAATCCCAGTCGGAATAATAGTAAGGATAGGGCCAGTAATAATAGTAGTAATAGGGAGGTTCGCCCCAATAATAGATAGGCCTATTGGCTTTCCATACGACAATTTGCTTTAAATCCACTGTGGGATACTGATAATTAGCTTTTCCCACCATTCTTGCTTCCTGACCTGATACCTGGCCGGCAATAGTTATCCTGGTGCCCACTTTGTAAATTTCCGGATCCAGAAATTCACTGGTTTTTGCAATAAACCTGCCTTCCGACGCATACAGGTTTTTGGGCTTTTCAAAGGAATTTAAGGGCATCTGTAATATCAACAGATCGGAGCCATTTTCCGTATGCTCATTGGCAATAATTTTGCCTCCCCAGATGACGGTTGTGCCCACATACTTGGCGGGATTAAGTTGAACTGCCGCCAGGGGAATGTTCTCGCCGGCTTGTTCGCGATAGGTTTGTTCAATCGGGAGGGTGGCGCATCCTCCCAACAAGGCTATCATTGGTCCCAATACCAGCCACAGACGCCACAGCTTGGTAGTCATTTTTTAACCTCCTTTGTTTTTGAACTTTTCTTTCGTGTTTCTTGTACAACAACACTTAGACACCATGCGTGGGGCAACATGGTCAACTCTGATTAAATATTGGTCTGGGAGGCAGGCGGAAATTATATTAAACGAAATAAAAAAAACGGGGTCAAAAAATTGATTTGATTAAAAAAGTTAGCGTAAGCCTCAGAGCCTTACTCAAATATAAAGCAATGCAGGCGGTTACAGGTGGGATGATCAGGGATTGCCCGGAAAGAGGGCATGGTTTTCATTCGAAGGGGGGGTGTTAATCATTTCTGAAAAATAAAATCATTAAGATTCGTTTTAACATTGTCGGTGGGCGGTTAATCTCCGGGCAAAAGGTGGTGATAGCGGATATTGGGAAAAACATCAGCATTAAATGGCATGAAGATGTTGCCTGGTTTTTACCATTGCCTCATGATGAGTGTTGGACTTAACCTGATGAGGGGTAAGAGTATCAAATTAATAAGGAGGGTAATTATGAGACTATTCAAGAAAAAAGGTGCCTTATGGCTGGGCTTGGCCGTGGTGCTGAGTGCAGGCATATTTTTGGGATGTCAATCGGTGTTTTCCAAGAGCCTTACCTTGGAGACGGAAAATAAGGCCGTGGCGTCCACCAAAAATCTGGATGTGGGGTTGAAGCTGCAAACTATCTACCGCATGATTGCCAAATCCGTGACACCCGCAGTTGTCAGCATTCAAGTTGAAAGCGAACAGATTGTCAACAACCCCTACAGCCAATTTTTTAGTGATCCTTTCTTTAGGCAGTTTTTTGGGGAACAGGGACAAATGCCCAAACAATTCAAACAAAAATTACAGGCCCTGGGATCAGGGTTTATCGTCACCCCGGACGGTTATATCTTCAGCAATTATCATGTGGTCAAAGACGCCACCAAAATTCAGGTCGTACTTTCCGACAAGCGTCAATTTAAGGCCAAGGTCATCGGCACGGATCCTGACACCGACATTGCCCTTCTGAAAATCAATGCCAAGAACCTGCCCGTGGCTGCGGTGGGGGATTCCAAGAGCATCCAAGTGGGTGATTTGGTCATGGCGATCGGCAATCCCTTCGGCCTCACCGGCACCTATACCTCCGGTATCATCAGTTTTATCGGCCGGCCGGGTATGATGTCGGGTTTTCAACATTTTATCCAGACCGATGCACCGGTTAATCCCGGCAATTCAGGCGGTCCGTTGGTGAATATCCACGGCCAGGTTATCGGTATCAATACGGCCATTCAGACCCAAAGCGGCGGCTACGAAGGCATCAGTTTTGCGGTGCCCATCAATACGGCCAAGAATATTGCCAATCAACTGATCACCAGCGGCAAGATTAGAAGAGGCTACCTGGGGGTCAGTATCGGCCCTCTGGACAAGGCGGCACGAAAGGTTTTTCATATTCCCGACGACCAGGGCGTCTTGGTGACCAAGGTGGAAAAAAACGGGCCTGCTGAAAAAGCCGGGCTGAAACAGGGTGATATTATCATCCGCGTGAACGGCTCACCCGTGGAAACGCCCGATGATCTGCAAGTCGCCATCGGGAGTTTAATGCCCGGAACAAAAGTGACTTTGGAAACCTACCGCAGGACCAAGCGTCGGCGCCTCACAGTGACCTTGGCCGAACGGCCCAGAAGCATCAGCGAGGCCAGCGCGGGCGGCAATGGCAACCGTATCAATCCTTCCGGGGAAACGTACAAGTATGAGGGTGTTATTTTTAGGGAGGCAAGCCAGGCGCTGTTGGAACAAAACAACGCCCAATACGGAATTGAGGTCCAAAGTGTCAATGAGGATAGCCCGCTGTCAGGGACTTTGCAGGCAGGCGATCTTATCATTGGCATCAATGATACGGAAATTCATAATCTGAAAGAGCTTAAAGAGTTTGCCAAGAAAAATTCCAATCC
>CAYVTN010000094.1:0-9183 GCA_964454395.1 uncultured bacterium
ATTGAGGGCCAGAATTTTTTCCAAAGGGGTTTTATAACCACGGATGAGTTCAGTGTAAGGGTTTTGCAAATCAAAGTGGCGCATTTGGGGATCAACACCGATATAGCCTACCCTGGCTTTTTTAAGGGCTTCTTCAATATGCCGGCTGTGATACCCGCCGGTGACCAAAACCGCAACCGATTGTTGCCGGTCGGACATGGCCTCCAAGGTATGGCGTACAAATTGAGCGCTCCGTTCATCCGCCAATTGGTAAAAGCGCAAGCCGTCATCAACCCATTGATCAAGGTGTATCACCTGATCATCCAGGAATAGCATGCTTTCAGCGCCATAAGTCTTATAAAAATCAAGAAAGCGTTTTAAACGGAACGCTTCCCGATGCTGCCTTATCATCTCCAACTCGTCATTAGTAATGGAGATGCCCAGCAGATTCTCAATCATCTCCAGATGATTAAGCAGTTGGTCAAAAGTCCGTTGCTTGTCATTCTGATAGAAAAGTTCCCGACCGGCCTGGTCCAGGGCCCTTACCTGCTGAAAGAGCACTTTCACGTCAATGCCACTGCTGAAACTGGACTGTTTGGTGGCCAGGTACTCCAAAATATGAGCATACGGGGCCATATCCATATGCTGCGCTTGGGCTGCTTTCACCAGCAACTCACAATAATGATAAAAAGTAATTTTCCCGTTATGCAGGGATATTTTTAGACCATCCCATTGCTTGAGGCGGGGGGAATAAATGGTGGGTTTCAACTCTTCGAAGGCTTGGCGCAAATCAAGCAGGATCCCTTGCACTTCCCGGGAATAAAAGCGTTGAACCAAGCCGTAACTTTGTTGATATAAGGCCTCATCTTCAATGCCCACCAAATGTAGGCCCTTGGGATCAAGAGCTACGGCCAATTCAGCGCCTGATAATTTTCCCTGCCGGATAAAATAGCGACCTACTTGCTGTTTAATCTTTTGCAATGGAAAACTGGACAGCTTCGAAATGTCCAGGGGCCCGCGGGCGCCTTCTATCGCCACCAGGTTGACGCCATAGGCATGATGAAAATACTTGATCAGCTTGGCAATGGTTTCCTGGATTTGATCATGACAATGAAAATCCTGAATATGAATGACCAGTTTGTTTTTGCCTTTTTTTAAGGTTCTGATTTTGCCCAAAGAAGAGGGCACTGCCAAAGGCCGGTTGTTGATGACAATAGGAGCCCCATACCGTGGCAATGAAGAAAAGGACCATGATAAATGAGGCCATAACATTAATACTGACAACAAGAGGGTCAGCGTGCGCTGAAGTACAACGGGTGCGCATGCCTTGGTTCCAATGAGCATACCTGAAACAAGCTTTCCCAAGTGGCAAATTCTTTCCCACAGTGGTTTTAGCATTGGTACATAGGCTCCTTTTGAAGGAAATTTTTCCGCAGCTTGCTGCGGGATAACTTTACGTTCTTTTAAAATCGGGCGCATTATGCAGTTCGCCAATTAATCTAAAATGAGGTGGTTATTAATAATATATTTGGATTAAGTTAAGTAAAATGATCGAAAAATAAACCTTTGGGGCCAACGATCAAGGCAGGCCTTTTTTGGGTAACCATCTGAAAACAGCGGAGTTTTAAAAAATACTTGTTTTTAAAGCATTTTTACACTTGTAGATCGTCCATATGGATGTCACAGCATATGGTACATTAATCATTGGCAGCTTAATAAGTTGGGCAGGTTACATGAGGATAATGTTGAAAAAAATGGTCAGCGAAAAAACATCTTAATAATCTTAACCAGTTTAGAAAAATCTTTTATGGGATAAGAAGCCCGGCACAGGGCTTGCTCCCCTTGTTGGGGCTCAACGATATGATCAAAAAGGCCTTTATTGGGCATGACCAGCATGCCGGCCATTTCCACATAGCCGGCGTTAAAAGCATGATCCATCACGGATTCTTCTCCTCTGGGGAGAAACACATCTACGGCTATGCCCGAGTTTTGCTGCCAACTGAGGATATTGCACAGGATTTTTTCACGGTTTAGGTAGTCCAGCAGTTGTTTCTTGCGCTCAAATAACAATTCCTTAAAGGTGGAACGCATGACCAAAGCATTGGCAGGATAACGGTTGGGCGCGCCGTCATCTTCATTGTCAATAACGTCAAGCATGACGCCTTGCTGATCGTGACCTTTATAGCTGACGTACACTTTGTTTTGGTCCAACAGTCCGATCAGTGGCAAATAGATTGCCGGAACAGCCTGCACATGAAAGTGGTCCACGGAAGCTCCTGCACCCCAGGGATTGTACCCCATCACATAACCGACTTTGGCCAGGGCCGATCTAAGAGCGTGCATATCCTTGAATAAATTAAGTGGCATTTGCTGGGAAAAGTGTTGTTTGGTATCAGGGTTCTTGTTCAGGGAAGCGATAATGAGATGGCCTGGGACAATGGGCGCAGGTTGCACCAGAATGCCGTACTGCATACGGCTGGGGGCCTGCCAAATGAGGTAATGTTCATTTTCCGGAAAAGTTTCCCACGCTAAAAAATCCGTTTTCCGGCCTTTGGCTTTTGAAGCCGCCTGCCCGTTGGCGCAGCGGTTGGCCGGATCGCGAAAGGGGTTGTATTGGTAGATGACCGGAGAAGAATCAAACGCTTTTACCTGGATGGTGCTGTCAAAAGCGTCATATTTAATAAACCCGTTATCACGGGAAACCTGAAGCAAGGCATTGATCAATACGGCTAAATTCAATTTGGCATTCATCACGCCTTGGTGCTCCAAATTCAGGGCAGCATGCTTGCGGATCAGGGTCTTGGCGATATCACTGTCCAGTCCCCTAATCTTGGCTGGCGAGGAAATGATATATGAAGACATGGCCACTTGTTTCATGTTTTGATTATCGAGTGCTTAAGCCTCGTTCTGAAGCGCCTGTTTAGGGTTTTTCCTTCCAAAAACGATTTTTTCCAGATAAAGCCCGCAAGCCGGCGCCGTTGGGCCGGCCTGGCTGCGGTCACGGCTTTTCAGAATCTGTTTCATGCAGGCAGGAGGCCACTTACCTTTGCCCACCTGGATGAGCGACCCCACCATATTGCGTACCATATGATACAAAAAGGCATTGCCTTTAAAACGCAAGGTTATGAGCGGACCTTTTTGGCTGATGGTGATGGCATGTATTTCCCTGATAGTATGTTTGGCTTGACACCCCGCCGACTGAAAAGCGGCAAAATCATGACGGCCAATAAAACCGGCCGCAGCTTTGCGCATCTGCGGCACATTGAGGGGCTGCAGTATTTGACAGGCCCGGCCCTCCCAGAAAACGGAAGTGACGCGGCGGTTGAAAATAAGATAATGGTAGACTTTATATTTAGCCTGGTAGCGGGGATGCCATTCCTCTGGAACCGGACGGCAGCTTACCACGCGGACAGTCTTGGGCAGGCTGTCGTTGAGGGCTCCCATGACCCGTTGCGGCGCCAAGTGGCGTGCCAGATCTACCACCGCCACCTGGCCGAGCGCGTGCACCCCCGCGTCGGTACGGCTGGCGCAGGCCACTCGACGGATTTCCCTAAACCGCTCAGCCACCGCTTCCTCCAGAGCTTGTTGAACCGTATAGGCATTGGATTGCAGCTGGAATCCGGCAAAAGCCGGCCCATTATATTCCAATGTCAGGGCATAACGATTAACCGCGGATTTTTTAACCGGCATCATCTGGTTTTCCTTCTCATTGGTAACTACTCAGGTCTCTTGCGTATCCAAACTGGCCAAGTCGGAAGCGCACCTTGGACCAATTTTCTTTTTCGGGCTAAGACCGGGGCTGCGGAAGGCATCAAAGATGCGTACAGCGTCCCTTTTATATAATATTTTTTCCAATCAGGGCACGAGACACTCGCAGCACAGCTGATGCCTGAGGGCTGCGTAAAGCTTTTTGACAGCATGGACGAGACCATGAAAGAACGCTACCCCCGGCGGCCGGCCGGGTGCGTCAAAAGCCCGAAAAAGCAAATTGGACCAAAGTGCGCTATTTACGCTCAATATGTTCGAAATGACCTGAGTAGTTACTCTCATCGTGATCAAAAAAATGCTGCATTGCCAATCAGCAGAACTTGGTATTATATCCGGCGGTTAATCTCATGGCCACCAGCCGGTAGCCTTCAAAACACGTATGGTGCCGTCAGGCTTGCAAGTGCATAAAAGATTGGCCCTGAAAATGGAAACCTTATATAATAAGTGCTGTTCGTCGTCAGCGTGCCCTGGAAGGAGGACCACATCATGGCTTCCCGGAGTTTCCACAAGAATGTATTTCTAACCATCTCCATCGGATTTGCCGTTGTTATGATGGTAATTTGGCTCGATGAATTTATCGACCTTCCCCAGATTTTATTTCACGCCTCTCCCACCACTCCCAGACTTGCCGAAGCCCTGCTGGAAACTTTTTTTATCCTACTGCTGGCAGGCGTTGTAGGAAGGATTGTTCATAAAAACGTCGTTAAAATAGAAATAGCCAACTGGGAGAAGACCAAGCTCTTTTCCATCATTGCCCATGATCTGAAAAAACTGTTCAGCACGGTGGTATCCAATTCCAATGTGCTGCAAACCGCCTTTGACAATTTATCCCAGGAAGACAAATATGAACTGGCCAACACCATTTATCATTCCAGCAAGCAATGTTATCACATTGTCGATAATCTGCTTAATTGGGCCCAGTCTCAAATGAACAACATCACCTTCCATCCTGTGCCTCTGGTATTGAGTGAGATTGTGGAAGAAAACATTTTGTTGCTGCAGGAGCAGATGCGGCAAAAAGATGTGAGCTGCGAAGTGGATATCAGCCGCAACCATGTGGTGTCTTTTGACGCTACCATGCTTAAATCGGTCATTCGCAATCTGCTGTTTAATGCAGTGAAATATTCCCATCCTCATTCGCCCATTCATATCCGGGCCCATGACAACAAGAATACGGTGGTCCTTTCCATCTCAGATCAGGGCGTGGGCATTCATCCCCATCATGTCAAGACCTTGATGACCACCACCTATTTTTCCAGTCATCCGGGGACAGCCAAAGAATCAGGGTCGGGTATTGGATTGCAAATCACCAAAGAGTTTGTAGCGCGCAATCAAGGACAATTTTCAATCCAAAGCACACCCAATCAGGGCACGACAGTACAGGTAATCATGATTAAGTCGTCCCTCGCTTAAAGCCAATAAAAGAAGATCAGGCCAGAGCGCCCTTTTTAACCAACAGCTCAGCGATTTGAACGGCATTGGTGGCCGCCCCCTTGCGCAGCTGGTCGCCTGCCACCCATAAAGCCAAGCCCTGAGGATGGGAAAGATCTTCCCGGATACGGCCAACCCAAACATCGTCCTGATCCGAAGCCTGCAAGGGCATGGGATATTTTAAATGAGCCGGATCATCCAGCACTTTGACCCCCGGCGCCCGGCCCAACAAGACCCGGGCGTCCTCGGCCGTTAATTTCTTCTCTGTTTCAATTTGCAGGCTTTCCGAATGGGATGTAAACACCGGCACCCGCACACAGGTGGCGGATACCATAATGCTGTCGTCATGCAGCATTTTCCTGGTTTCATTGACCATTTTCATTTCTTCCCGCGTATAACCATTATCCTGAAAGACATCCACCTGGGGTATAATATTGAAGGCGATTTGATAAGGATAAGCCTCCACCGTCAAAGGTTCATGGGCTGCGTATTGCCTGGCCTGGCGGTCCAGCTCTTTCATGGCCGCCACGCCGCTGCCGGAGACAGACTGGTAGGAGCTGCAAATAATGCGTTTGATCCGGGCGGCATCATGCAGGGGTTTAAGGGCGGTCAGCATAATGATGGTGGTGCAGTTGGGATTGGCGATCAGCCCTTGATGTTGAAAGGCGTCTTCAGGATTAACCTCCGGCACCACCAAAGGCACCTGGGGATCCATCCGGAAAGCACTGGTATTGTCAATCATCACCGCACCGGAGGCTTTGACTGCCGGCGCGAATTGCCTGGAGACAGCCGCGCCGGCCGAAGCCAGTACAATGTCAAGGTCCTGAAAAGAACTTTCGGTCATTTCCAAAACTTCGTGCTCTTGACCATCGAAGGTCACTTTTTTTCCGGCTGAACGGGATGAAGCCAAGGGACGCAATTCGGAAACCGGGAATTGCCTTTGCTCCAAAACTTTGAGCATGACCGAGCCCACGGCGCCGGTCGCCCCCATGATGCCAACGCGATATGTTTTTGCCATGATTCAACTCCTTCTAAGAATCTTGTACATCCCCGGCCTGCACACAAGGTGAACGTAGGGTGCACCATGTTGTGCCCAAAGACATCTTCTTTGCACTTTGACGTCTGCTTGTGCCCGCAGGGGATGCGTAAGACCAATGGTTTATTCCAGCGCTGTCGGTTTAGCCTGCTTATCCAAACAATTTTGATCCTCAATCCAATGACTAATTTAACCCCAAAAAAAAACGGCCCCCTAAGGGGCCGTTTGCTATTGTCAGGTTATGGTAAAAAAATTGTTGAATTAGCCGATTTTTACAACGTTAGCGGCTTGCGGTCCTTTTGGTCCATCAACGATGTCGAATTCTACTGCTTGGCCTTCTTCCAACGTGCGGAAGCCGTCCCCTTGGATAGCAGAGAAATGAACAAAAACGTCTTTGCCATTTTCTTGTTCCAAGAACCCGAAACCCTTAGTACCATTGAACCATTTTACTTTGCCTTGAATTGCCATTAATCTTTGTTCTCCTAATCTTTTTCATAAAATCACTTGGTTGTTCCAACCTAAGTTGATAACAAACGATAGCATTTCTTCACCATCTTGTCAAACAAAGTTATTGAATTTATAATTTTTTTTTTAGCCCCTATTGGGGGCTGATTCCGGGGGGCAGAAGGTCCTAAAGGGTTGATCCTGGCGGCAGGCGCTGTCCCCTCTGAAAGGCAACATGCCTCCTTCCTTAGTGGTTCGCCGGATATTAATTTTTTGACTTGGCCAACCGATAATGTTTCTATCCCCATTTGGAGATGAGGCCATGCCGAATATCAAAGGAACCAGCATCGTCAATTTAAGGAATTATTTCAAAAAACAGCCGCCGGAAAAGGAAAAAGAGCTCCTTGGACGGCTTTCCCCGGAATTACAAAAAATTTATTTAACCGCCGTAACCACCTCCTGGACGCCGGAAGAATTGCAAGGAGAATTTTACACAGCCTGTGCTGATATCATCTTTCCGAATGATATCGAACCCTTGGTTTCCTTGGGCAAACTGATCGCCGAATACACTTATCATGGCGTATATAAAATTTTCCTGCGCATTCCCAAAATGGATTTTGTGATTAAACGCTGGCCGGCCATATGGCAGGTGCATCATGATTCAGGAAAGCCGTTCTATGAAAATTACCGCGATGGCCATATTGAACTTGTGGTGACCGGCCTGCCTGTTTTGCCCAAGTCCACGCGCTATGTGATTTGCGGCCATATGTTGAAAATCACTGAGTTGGTGGGGATCAAATCCTGCCAAGTGGTTCATGAGGACCGTAATCCCGATGCCTGGCGCTGGCTGCTTAGCTGGAAAACTTAATCGTGTTTGAAAGCGTTGCCCTTTTTAACCCGGGGTTTCCCAATGGAAGCCCCAGGTTCCGGTTCTTTTCTTTTATACCAAGCCGGCGATAAAATCTCCGACTTCTTCCGTATTCATACCCATCCGCCCTGCAGCCAAGGAAACGATTTTACCGGACTCCAAGGCTTTGATAATGGCCTGTTCCACGGCTAGGGCTGCTTCTTTTTCACCCAGATGATCAAGCATCATGCCGGCTGCGCCAATGGCAGCCATGGGATTAATTTTTTTCTGGCCTGTATATTTGGGCGCCGAGCCGCCGATCGGCTCGAACATGCTTACCCCCTGGGGATTGATGTTGCCGCCCGCGGCAATCCCCATACCGCCCTGGATCATGGCGCCCAGATCAGTGATAATGTCGCCAAAGAGGTTGGCGGTCACCATGGTGGTGAACCACTCCGGGTTTTTAATCATCCACATGGTGGTGGCGTCCACGTGGGCATAGTCGCGCGCCACTTGAGGAAATTCCTTTTCCCCCATCTCATGAAAAGCCCGGAACCAGAGGTCTCCCACCTCGGTGAGCACATTCATTTTGTGCACCAACGTCAGGGCTTTCTTTTCTTTGGTCATGGCCCGTTCAAAGGCATAGCGCAAACAACGGTCCACCTCGGCCCGGGAATAGCTCATGACCTGGGTGGCATATTCAAGCGGCGTGCCTTTGTGGGCCGAACCGCCGATGCCGGTATAAATACCGCCGCAATTTTCACGGATAATTTCAAAATTGATATCTTCCGGCTTTTTATCTTTCAGAGGCGTCTCCACGTTGGGATAGAGTTTCACCGGCCGGAGATTGATGTACTGGTCAAAATGAAAGCGGATTTTTAAAAGAATGCCCTTTTCCAAAGGCCCCGGTTTCACGTCCGGATGGCCGATGGCTCCCAGAAAGACGCTGTCTACCTGGGCCAGTTCTTCCAATACCGTGGGCGGCACCAACTCGCCGGTTTTTAGATAGCGGTTTCCTCCCAAATCGTACTCACTGTAGTCCAGTTTAAACCCGAATTTCTGAGCAGCGCCGGCCAATACTTTTTTGCCTTCCGCCACCACCTCCGGCCCGGTGCCGTCACCGGGGATACAGGCGATTTTATAAGTTTTGCTCATGATGATCTCCTTATATTCTGTTACCAGGAGCTTGCCCAAGGGAGCATTGATGTTTAGATGCTATGTTTCCCGGATAGTCGTTCATTTGTACGTAATGGCGGGTTTCAACCCCACCCCTACGGCTGCAACACTTTTTCCTGGGACAAATCTTTTTCCCCACCCCGGCCTGTTTACTTTTTCACGAGGTGCTTTTTGGCATACTTCATCAGCCCGCCGGCAGCCACCAATTCCTGCATGAATTCGGGAATAGGGGCGGCGGTGTACTCTTTTCCGGTGGTGAGATTCTTAATCAACCCCTTGCCGGCATCCACTTCCAACTGCTCACCGGTTTTGGCTGCCCGCGCCGCTTGGGGGCATTCCAAAATGGCCAGCCCGATGTTAAAGGCATTGCGGTAAAAAATGCGGGCAAAGCTTTCGGCAATGACGCAGCTGATGCCGGCGGTCTTGATGGCCAGGGGCGCATGTTCCCGGGATGACCCGCAGCCAAAATTCCGACCAGCCACCAAAATATCCCCCTTTTTAA
>CAYVTN010000095.1:0-319 GCA_964454395.1 uncultured bacterium
GAAACTTCGTTATTATACCATATCATCAAACAAAAAAGTCCGACAGGCTCCTAGCCAATAAAATGATTTTAGAGTATAATCCTTCCTTCGCTTATATCAACAGGTAAAGCCGGAAAATGCTCGCGATTTTTTATGCTTGGGCGTGCAGGGCGTCTCTTGGGGGTGCCCGAAAAGATGACAACCCGGGCAGGGGCATGCCTTGCTTTAAAATCGATCACTGCACTTCTTAGCCATCAAAGGGGACTTTGTGACCTTGAAAAATTGGATCTTTCCAGGACCAATGGATGCCGGCCAGGTGGAAAGCATTGCCCGCCAACTT
>CAYVTN010000095.1:329-9131 GCA_964454395.1 uncultured bacterium
TGGCATTCAACCCCTGACCGCCTCGATTTTAATCCGGAGGGGATTTAAGACAGCAGGAGACATCCGGGCTTTTTTGGAAAGCAAAAACCAGCGCCTCGGTGACTATCACCTCCTGCCCGGCGCCGTGGAAGCGGGCGCGCTGCTGGCCCACGCCATCCAGCGGAAATCCAAAATCATGCTTTTTGGCGATTATGACGTGGATGGTGTCACCGCTACCGCACTGATGGTGGAATTTATCCACTCCCGGGGCGGGCAAATTGTGCCTTATCTGCCGGACCGCTACAGCGAAGGGTATGGGTTGAATCAGGCGTTTGTTGAGAAAGCCGCCGATTTGGGGGCTGAGGTGCTGCTCACCGTGGATTGCGGTATCACTGCTTTTGAAGAGATTGCCCTGGCCAAGTCCAAGGGAATGGCCGTGGTGATCACCGACCATCACGAGCCTGGCGCCATGCTGCCGGCGGCCGATGTGGTGGTCAATCCCAAGGTGACCGGCCCGGAGGATTTGCGGCTTTTAGCGGGTGTCGGGGTCAGCCTGCAGGTTATTCGAGCCGCGGCCGCAGCCTTGGGGGAAAAGGATCCGGAACAATTACGGCAGCATCTGGATTTGGTGGCCTTGGGCACGGTAGCCGATGTGGTGCCCCTGGTCGGGGAGAACCGTCTCCTGGCCAAGGCGGGCCTGGCCGTGATCAACCGTGGTCATCGTTTGGGACTGAAAGCCCTGACCACCCTGGTAGGCTTGGGCGTGGAACCGATGAATTCCACTGATCTGGCTTTTAAAATAGCGCCCCGCCTCAATGCCGCCGGCCGCATGGGAGATGCCCATCACAGCCTGAAACTGCTTCTGGCCAAAGATGCTTTGGAAGCAGATCAGTTGGCCGCCAAGCTCAACGAAGAAAACAGCAAACGGCAATTGGTGCAAAAAAAAGTACTGCAGGAAGCGGAGCTGCAATTGGAGCAGGTCCGCCTGCCCAAAGCCATTACCGTTTTTGGAGATCAGTGGCCGCACGGCGTGGTGGGGCTGGTGGCGGCCCGCTTGTGTGAAAAATACTACCGTCCTTGTTTTGCGCTTTCCGTGGAAGGCGATCTGGTCAAAGGGTCGGGCAGAAGCATCAAGGGGTTTCCCTTGCATCAGGTTTTGGATGAAATGAAGCCCCTGCTCTTGAAATGGGGCGGCCATGAGATGGCTGCGGGCGTGACGTTGCGCCTGGACAAACTGTCCATTTTTAAGCAGACATTGGCGGCGCTTGCGGATAAAATACTGGATCAAGACGCGCTTCGCCCTGAATTGATTATTGATGCGGAAGCAGGTTTGGAACAACTTAATTTTCAATTGATCAGGGAATTGAACCGCTTTGAACCCTTTGGCTTCGGGAATTATAAGCCCCTGGTCATGATTAGAGGAGTTTGCCTTGCCGGCTACCCGCGCGTGGTAGGAGAAAGGCATTTGAAAATGAAGGTTAAAGACCAACGCCAGCGCAGCCTGGAGGTCATTGGGTTCGGCATGGGTGACCGTCTGCAGGAACTGGAAAACAACAGTGTCTTTGATCTTGTGGGCGCGCCCGGTGAAAACCGCTGGAACGGCACCACCACAGTACAATTGGAATTAAAAGATTTCAAATTTTCCTGAACCGGCCCGGAGGGGGCGTGAGATAATTCTTCTATTCCGTGCGGCCGGTTTCAGTATCACCAGCATCTGCGTTTGTTTTTTTTGCGCAGATAATTAAACCACTGGGGCTGCCCCTACACAGGCCGGACAGCTCGCGCGGAGTAGGGGCGGGTTTCAAACCCGCCCTGCAGGAATCCGGCTTGGCCGGTTAAGTCGTTAATTAAGGAGGGCGAATCCAATGTCCAAAATAGTTATTTATGACACCACTTTAAGGGACGGCTCCCAGGCGGAGGAAATCCAGTTTACCCTGGAAGACAAGTTGGCCATCGCCCGCCATTTGGATGACATGCATATCCCTTATATCGAGGGGGGCTATCCGGCGCCGAGCAACACCAAGGATCTGGAGTTTTATAAAGCGATTAAAAAAAAGCCCTTTAAACACGCACAACTGGTGGCGTTCGGCAGCACGCGTCGTGCCAAATACCGTGTTCAGGATGATCCCGCTGTCCAGGCGCTGCTTGACACGGGCGCGCCGGTTATTGCGGTGGTGGGCAAAACCTGGGATTTGCATGTGAAAGACGTCATCCGCACGTCCCTGGAAGAAAACCTGAACATGATCAGGGATACGGTAAGTTATTTAAAGTCGAAGAATAAAAAAGTATTTTTTGATGCCGAACATTTTTTTGATGCTTTTCGCGCCAATGAGACCTATGCCATGAAAGTACTCGGCACGGCGTCGGAGGCGGGCGCCGATTACCTGGTGCTGTGCGATACCAATGGCGGCACCATGCCCGATGAACTGGAACGGATCACCCGGCTGGCGGTGGAAAGCTTTCCCACACCGGTGGGCATTCATGCCCACAATGACACCGAACTGGCGGTGGCCGACAGCCTGGCCGCAGTGCGGGGCGGAGCCACCATGGTGCAGGGAACCATCAACGGCTACGGCGAAAGGTGCGGCAATGCCAATCTCTGTTCGGTGATTCCCAACCTCCAGCTCAAGATGAATCACACCTGTCTGGGTGCCAAACAGATGGGGAAGCTGACCGTGCTCTCCCGCATGGTGGCGGAAATTGCCAATGTCGCCCCACGTGAGCAGAGCTCCTACGTGGGCATGAATGCCTTTGCCCATAAAGGCGGCCTGCATGTGGATGCAGTGAGAAAAAATCCCGTTTCCTATGAACACATCAATCCGGCCTTGATCGGCAATGAACGCCGGATTATTGTTTCCGAACAGGCAGGGGTGGCCTCGGTGCTGTACAAGGCCGATCAGATGGGCTTTCATATTGAATCCGGTTCGGCGGAAGCGAAAAGCATTATTCAAAAGATCAAGGAACTGGAACATCTGGGCTATAAATTCGAGGGCGCGGACGGCAGTTTCCGCCTGCTAGTTCATCGTCATCTGAATCGTTCCAATTCCTTTTTTGAATTGGAAGGCTACCGCGTGATTGTGGAGCAACGGGGCAATGCCATGATCTCGGAGGCCACGGTCAAGGTGAGAATCAAAGGGACGTTGGTCCATACGGCGGCCGAAGGAGACGGGCCGGTCAATGCCATGGACAACGCCCTGCGCAAAGCCTTTGAACCGGTCTACCATTCCCTTAAGACCATGCGCCTCGTGGACTACAAGGTGCGGGTACTGGAATCCAAGACCGGCACCGACGCCAAGGTGCGCGTGTTTGTTGAGAGCCAGGATGAAAGCAGTGTATGGGGCACGGTCGGCGTGTCCACCAACATCATCGAAGCTTCCTGGGAGGCCTTGATCGATGCCATCGAATACAAATTGAGAAACGACAAAAAATGGCGCTGACCAAACAACGGCAACAAGCCAAGGACCCTATCGGCATATTTGATTCCGGCGTGGGCGGTCTGACCGTCGCCAAGGAAATTCATCGTCATTTGCCCCACGAATCGCTTATTTATCTGGGAGATACGGCCCGGACGCCCTACGGGACCAAGGCCGGGGAAACGGTGAAGCGGTTTACGCTGGAATGCGTCCATTATCTGGCCGCTCAACATATCAAGGCCCTGGTGGTGGCCTGCAACACTGCCTCGGCCTATGCGTTGCCTGCCCTGCAGCAGCATTTTTCCTTTCCCATTATCGGCGTGATCGGGCCCGGGGCACGGGCCGCGCTCAGGGACGGCCGGCACGGCACGGTGGGCGTTATCGGTACCAGGGCCACCATCCACTCCCAAGCTTATACCAAAACCATTCACAAACTTGACGCACGGAGACCGGTCGTGGCCGCCCCATGCCCGCTTTTGGTGCCGCTGGTGGAGGAAGGATGGCTGAAGACGAGGGAAACCAAAATGATCATCCATAAATATCTGGCCCCGTTGCTGAAAAAGAAAATCGGCCACCTTATTTTGGGCTGTACCCATTATCCGGCGTTGAAAAAATTAATTGCCGAAGTGTGCGGCTCCAAAGTGGCCATCATTGATTCCGCGGAAGAAGTCGCCAAAGAATTAACCACGGTGTTAAAACAACATGATTTGCTGACACCCTTGACCAAAAAGGGTGTCCAAAAGTTCCTGGTAACGGATATTCCCGACCAATTCGTGGAAGTGGGAACCCATATTATTGGTAAAAAAATCACCTCCATCAGGCGGGTGGTGATAGAGGAGGTTGGAAAATAATGTTCGATGTGGTTGTGGAACAGGATATAGCGTCCGCTCATCAATTGCGCGGCTATCAAGGCAAGTGCGAAAATTTTCACGGGCATAACTGGAAGATCAGGCTGGAAGTGAGCGCCGAAGGGCAGGATGAATGCGGCTTGGCCATTGACTTTGGGATCTTAAAAAAGATGTTAAAGGACATTTTGGAAGCCTACGATCATACCATGCTCAACGATCTGCCGGCCTTTAAAACCATTAATCCGACGTCGGAAAATCTGGCCAAAACGATTTACGCCGAATGCCGGGAAAAAATCAAATCTTATCCGCGGCTGTGCATGAAGACTGTTACCGTGTGGGAGTCATCGCGCGCCTTTGTGAGGTATTATGAACCCTGATCAGGGCGTGGTTGCGGAAATTTTTCCCAGCCTGCAGGGCGAAGGCTTGTGGGTGGGGCAGTACCAGCTGTTTGTGCGCCTGGCCGGTTGCCATTACGGGTGCGCCTATTGCGATACCGGCCGGGCTCAGTCATCAACGCTTAAAAAAGCGCACGTCTATTTTATGCCCAACGGCAAAAAACACTGGTCGTTGAACAATCCCTTTTCCGCGGAAGCCCTGGCCTATCTGGTGGAAAAATTGACGGTCAAGTGCGGACCTTTTCACAGCGTGGTCCTGACCGGCGGCGAACCGCTGGAACAGACGGATTTTGTCGAGGCCTTTCTCGGAATTCTGAAGCAAAGACAACCGGCGTTGCCGGTCATGCTGGAAACAAACGGCCTGCAAGCCAAAGCGCTCGAACGCCTGCTGGCTTTTGTGGATGTCATATCAATGGATATCAAGCTTAGATCCACCACGGGCAAGCCGACACCCCTGAAACTGCATGGCGCCTTTTTAGCCCTGGCGGGTCGGAAGCCGGGCTGGATTAAAGCAGTGGTCAGCCCGAAAACCACGGGCCGCGAGATGGTGGCCGTGGCCAAACTCATTCGGCAGTGGTCGCCGGATTGGGAATTCATCCTGCAACCGCTATCCGGCAGCAAATCAACCGCCAGGAAATGGGCCTACTGTTATCCCTTGCTGAAAACCGCCCAGCGCCATCATCGCCATGTTCGCATTGTGCCTCAAGTCCATAAGTTGATGGGTATTGCTTAAATGACTGATACTCAAGAGAGAATAGGCATCACCTCAACCATTCCGGTGGAGGTGTTGTATGCAGCCCAATGCCGGCCGGTGGATCTGAATAATGTGTTCATCACCGACGGGACGCCGGGGCAGTTGATCGAAACCGCCGAACGTGCGGGCATGCCGCGCTCCAGTTGTGTCTGGGTCAAAGGCATTTACAGCGCCATCCTGAAACAGGGCCTCACCAAAGTCATCGGCGTGGTACAAGGCGATTGCGCCCATGTGGTAACCATGTTGGAAACCCTGCTGCCGGCCGGTGTGGAATTCATACCCTTTGCCTATCCGTATGAAAAAGTACGCGAGCAATTACGGCTTGAAATTCAGAAGCTGATGGTCCGCTTCAGTGTGGGCTGGGATGTGGTGGAGGAGGTCCGGGAGCGGCTGAACCGGATCAGGGCCGTGGCTCATCGCCTGGATTACCGTACCTGGCACGACGGCGATGTGAGCGGGCGGGATAATTTTGAAGCCTTGATTAATTGTTCTGATTTCAAGTCCGATCCCGATGGCTTTGAGAAGGAACTTCACCAGTTGGAATGCAGGCCGCCGGGGACGGTCAAACCCGGCTTGCGTCTGGGCCTGTTGGGCGTGCCCGGCGTGTATACTGATCTGTATCAGTATTTGGAAGCCTGTGATGCCAGAGTTATGTACCATGAACTGGCGCGGCAGTTTGCCATGCCCAATTACCAAAATGATTTGCTGGACCAGTACCTGACCTACACCTATCCCTACAGCGTCCGCACACGTCTGCAGGATATCGAAGCCCAGATCGAACTGAGGCAACTGGATGGCTGTGTTCATTATGTGCAATCCTTTTGTCATCACCAACTGGAGGATAGGGCGTTTAAAAAACATCTGTCCGTGCCGGTGATAACCCTGGAAGGCGACCGGGTGGGCGCCCTGGACGGCCGCAGCAGGACCAGGCTGGATGCTTTTCTGGAAATGCTCCGGCATAAGCAAGGCGCAAGATGATTCTGGGCATGGATATCGGATCGCGCCAGGTCAAGCTGGCGTGGGAAACGCAGGGGGGAGTGCAGCGCCAAAGCCTGCCCACCGCCCGCTTCTACAAGGATGTGTTGAGGCTGACCGACCGGTCGTCTTTGACGTTTGATTTTGGCGCCTTGCATCTGCCTGCGCCGGATCGTCTGGTGGCTACCGGCTATGGGCGGCATAACATCCATTTTGATGAGGTGCGCGTCATCAGCGAAATTCAGGCGCACGCCCTGGGGGCTTCGGTTCAGACGCCATGGCATGAATTTCTGCTGCTCGATCTGGGCGGGCAGGATACCAAGGTCATTCTGGTTAAGGACGGGCATGTGGAAGATTTTCTGGTGAATGACAAGTGCGCGGCCGGCAGCGGCCGTTATCTGGAAGCCATGGCGCAGGTTATGGAAATTTCCCTGCAAGAGCTGGGCGGCTATTACCTGGATCCTGAAGAGATGTCCACCACCTGCGCCACCTACGCTGAATCGGAGTTGATTGGCAAGATTGCCGACGGCATTCCTTTGGCCCGTTTGGCCGCGGGCGTCAACCATTCCACTTTTATGCGTATCCGTCCCATGCTTGATCACTGGCCCGAAAAACAATTGGTTTTTAGCGGCGGCGGCGCTCATCATTCGGCCCTGATCCATTATTTGAAGCAGGCCGGTTATGCCGTGCTGGTCCCGCCGTTTCCGGAATTTACGGGGGCCCAGGGATGCCTCCAAACCATCAAACAGGAGTTGAACGCATGAGAATCGACCAACGTCAAGCCGATGAATTACGTCCTTTAACCATCACCAAAAATTATTTGAAGGATGTGGAGGGCGCGGTTTTAATTGAAACCGGCTTTACCAAAGTACTGTGTACGGCCACCATTCTTGAGGAGGTGCCGCCTTTTTTGAAAGGGAAAAAGCAGGGGTGGGTCACCGCGGAATACGGCATGCTGCCGCGCAGTTCCCCCGCACGGATCAAACGGGAAGCGGGCGGACATAAAAGCGGCCGTACCCAGGAGATCCAACGGCTGATTGGCCGGGCGCTGCGCACCGTGGTGGATTTGGAGGTTCTGGGCGAGCGCACCATTATTCTCGACTGTGATGTCATCCAGGCTGACGGCGGCACGCGCACCGCCAGCATTACCGGTGCCTACGTGGCCCTGGCTGATGCCGTTCAGGTGCTGCTCAAGCAGAATAAACTGACGGCTTCACCTTTAAAAGACCAGGTGGCCGCAGTCTCGCTGGGAATTGTAAAAGGTGAATTGCTGCTGGATTTGTGTTACGAGGAAGACAGTCAAGCCGATGTGGACATGAACGTCATCATGACCGGCTCCGGAAAATTGATTGAAATCCAAGGCACTGCGGAAAAAGAGGCTTTTACGCGCCAAGACCTGGACCGCATGCTGGAGGTGGCGGGAAAGGGCATTGGCCGCTTGCTGGCCAAGCAAAAAAGCCTGTTGGATTAAATCGGACAAACCGGACTAAAAAAATGCTACAGGCCACCGTAGGGAGCGGTCGCAACCATTCCCTGCAATATCATGCGTCCGAAAAGGAACCTTATGAAAAAAGTTATTGTCATGGCCACTAAAAATGAGCACAAAGTCAGGGAGATTAAAAGAATGCTGCAGGGCAGCCCCTTTCAGATCAAGCCCCTGACCGCCTTTGGACCCCTGCCGGCCATCAGGGAGGACGGCGGAACCCTAAAGGCTAATGCGCTGAAGAAAGCACAAACCATAGCCGAAGTCCTTAATTGCCCCGTGCTGGCTGATGATTCGGGGCTGTTCGTACCGGCCCTGAACAATCAGCCGGGCGTGAAATCAGCCCGCTATGCCGGACCGGCCTGCGACACCTTGGCCAACAATCGAAAATTGCTCAGGGCGATGAAGCCGCTCAAAGGGAAGCAGCGGCGTGCCTTTTTTGCCACAGTCATGGCCCTGGCCATTCCCGGTAAAAAAAGTTTTACCCGCATGGGCAAAATCTGGGGCGCCATCGCCGCAGCGCCGCAAGGGCAGGCAGGATTTGGGTATGACCCCTTGTTTTATCCCCGCGGAGAGCAGCGGACCTTTGCGGAGATGAGTGCCCGTGAAAAAAACGCCATTTCCCATCGTGCCCTGGCATTGGCTAAAATTGTTGAAGTGATTAAAAAACAGCTGTAGCTTTAAGCAGCCGGGAGACCGGCTTTTTATGCATAAAAAACCTTGCGTGAATCGGACGGCAGCGAGAAAATAAAAGTGGAGAGCGCGGCAGTTACGTCCTCCCCGGATAAACTGATCAGCTGAATGATGCCGGAAATTGGTGTCTTATAAATAGGTTCAGATGGTCAAAAGGAGGGGGTCGATATGGAGAAAATATCGCGCAAGCCCTTAAAAACACGTGCCTATCCGAGAACCAAGATCGAATTACCCGTTCACTACAAGTTTTTTGAAGCAGGAA
>CAYVTN010000096.1:0-5318 GCA_964454395.1 uncultured bacterium
GGGTGACGCCCGGCGGGCTTCTCAACCCGTAGCAGCCGGGCACTGGTCCAAAGCTCGAAAAAGAAAATTGGCCAAAGGCGGGCAGACCAAGAAAAAATCAGATGATGGATTTAAGGTTTTCTCCCTGCCCTCCCCGGCTCCCTGTAATTAATTGTTCTTTTTATTTTAATAAAAATTGGTGGCTAAAAATTGGTGGCTGGCACCAAAATTCGTTTTTACCTGCCAAAAAGTTTTTTTATTAACGCCACCTCATCAAAAGTCCCACTCAGGCCTACGACGGTTGTGCTGCCGGCCGTGCCCCATGACTGGTTGACCATCAGATTGAGATCATCCTGCTCGCCGATCAAGCCCAGCTGCGCGGCCAGGGACCAGCCAAAGGCTGCTTTTTTCTGATCCAGTCCCAGGCCCAGAGATGGCCCGGTCATCACGTCCAGGTAAGACAAGGGCGTGGGCTTCATCACCCGCAGGCCCACCTGGGGCTCCACGCTGAGCATGGGATGCTTTGCACCGGTAATCCCCATGCCCACCTGGGTCATGATGGGCAACACGCCGAGTAAGCGGTGCGGCATGTCGTCTTTGCCGTAGAGCAGCTTTTTCATGATGGTCATGTACACCAAACGGCGGCTCATGATGTCCTTGGGAATCGCCGGGTTCTTCGGCGCCGGCAGCGTGCCCACCTGCAATTTTCCCGAACCGGCCAGGGATCCGAAATCAGCGCTTTTCAATGACACTTTTTGCGCGGCATTGAGAGCCTGCAGGAATTGGGCGATCAGGCTCTTGGTATTGGTCTTGGCGATCTCATAGCCTTGCGGATTGTCCTTGGGGTCATCACAATTCCAGGGCTTGCCCTGGTCGTCGGTTTTACGGTCATGGCCTTTGCCTTTGATCCCTTCCTGATGACTGCCCCGGTCCTGACCCACATGCAGGGCCATGCCCCAATACACCATGGCCTGTTTGGTGATTTTACCATCGGTCAGCAGACTCAAGGCCTTGCTCAAATGCTCGCGGCTGCGCGTTTCATTTTCCTTGGTCTTTTCACCATGATATTTATAAAGATTGGCTTCGCCGTGATTGGGCGCTTCGTATGCCGACAGCATGCCGGTCAGCATCGAGAGGATGGGAATGGAAGGACTTTGGATGATCTTGCCGATGATGGGCATTTTGGCCAGCACAAAATCCTGGCCGTAATAGAGATAATTGCAGCCGCGCTGATCCAGTTGGCCGGCGTAAAAAGCGAGCTTGACCAGGGCATCAGCGCTGAACTGACCGCTGAAAAAAGCATTGATCACGTCTTTGGTAATGGTCTGATGGATCGAGGCCGGCCAGCATTGCACACATGGTTTTTGAAAGTGTTCCTGCTGACCTACATGAGCCAATTCATGGGCCACAAGCTTTTGGCCTTCAGGGGAAAAGGGGGCATATTGGGCTTGGTTAAAATAAAGATGATGGCCATAGCTAAAGGCCCGCGTGCCCAGGCTTGAGGTCAGCTGCCAGGCCTGCTGGTCGCGATGAATCCTGACCTGGCTGAAGTCTCGGCCAAAACGGTTTTCAAAATAACGGCGTTCTTCAGCTGCCATGGCCTGGCCCTGATCCTGCTGCTTTGGGCCGGGTAGTGTTTGGCGCTGCGGCCTGCGATCAGCAGCCGGCGGCGCCTTGCCTTGCAAGGCTTGCCTGGATCTCAGGCTTGCCTCTTGTTCATGGTCAGCCCTTGAGGATAGGCAACCCGGACAGCCGCCGTCACAACTGCAGTTTTTATTTAAAGGCAGCGGCGGGGCTGTTGGTTTGGCTGCCACAGGCCGGAGTTGAACTGCCGGCTGACGGGTAATCACTGGTCTTTGAGGTTCCCACCATTTCATGGCACACCTCCTTAACCGAAAATGGTAAGCCTGCCCTCCCAATCGAGTAAGACTAAAGCTTCCTGGACAATACCTATATTATATACCTTGGACTTGTTCCACCAGCACACCGGCCGGCCGGGCTGATCGGGCAACAAGGCAAACACCTTGCCCTGGTCATCGGCAAAAATCAACCGCCCGTCTTCCAGCACCAGCGCCAGACGCCCCCGGGTCGTGGTCGGGGCAGGCGCGGTGTCTTCCAGTTCCACATAATCGAACACCTGCGGGTTGTCCGTGGCTAAGCGCACCTTTTGATAGGTGAGCCCATTGCACACATGCCAAATGCCCTGATGGTCCACCACACCCTGGGGCAGGCGGTTGTTGGTCAGCTTGAGACTGTGCACCTTGGCGCCTTGGTCCTGGCTCAAGATCGGAAAAATCGCCGCTTTGATCAAAAACCAGACCATCACCGGCGGCCAACAGATCACCGGGCGGCTCGTCGCATTCCACCTGCCAGCGCAGCTGGCCATTTTCCCGGTCCAACGCCATGATGGTCCATCCTGCCTGCAGCGGCCGCACAATCAACAAGTCCTCCACCGGCAGTACGGCGGCCAGGGCATCGGGCCTGGTCCACAAGATGCGGTCCTGGCCGCTGTCCACCACCATGCTTTCCCACTGGCCATTGAGTTCGCGCTGAACCAAAAGCCGGTTCTGGGCCAGACCCAGACAGGCCACATTTTTGCCGGCCGTGGCTGCATTCCACACCTGCCCGGGTTCGCTGTCCGCATACCAGCGCCACAACCCTCCTTCCTCATCAATAAGCACCGCAGGGCTCTGGTAGCCGGGACCGAATCCTGCCACAGACTGCACTGGCCGTGAACCCATCCCATGAGGCAGCACTTCCTGGAAACTTTCCTCCGGGCCTTGATACAAATAGAGCCGCTCTTCATAAAAAACCAGCCGCGTTTGCCCGGGGTTGAGGCCCACCGCACGGGACCAGACCGGTTCAATCCGGTTGGGAAGCGTGAACAATGGGATGGAAAAATCCAATCGGTTGGGCAGGCTGATGGCCAAAGGATTCACGGTTTCTCCTTTCATGCTAAGAGTCTGCGTCTGGATGATCTACGTTTTTGCGTAGATCATCCAGACACAGACTCTTAGCCAGCTCCGCTGGGTTGGCCTCACAAACCGGAGGCATTGGAAATCTCGATCAACTGCACATCGGCAAATTCCTGCATGATGGCCAGTCTAACACTTGCCGGCTGGTTTTCCAGCACTTTTTGCAGGGCCTCCTTCATGGCTGCCTGAATCTCGGCCTTGGGCACCGGCCCGGGTGCGCGGAACACCCAGCGCACGGTGCGCAGGCCCGAGGGATCGGCAAAGTTATTGGTGCGCAGCAGCACATCACGGCTGAACTGGCTCTTGAGCGAACCGGGGAACCAATTGTTCCAGTCCTTGAGCTCCAGCCTGGTGCCGTCCTTGAGCACCATATCATAGCGCCGCACTTTTTTCTCACCCTCGATGACAAGACTCTGGGTGACTTCAAAGGCTTTGATATTGTCCAGTCCCACGCCGGCCTTGGCATATTCCATTTGCCACATGCCGCCGCGCCAGTTATTGCGGCTGGTGGTCATGGATTGCATCACGTCAAAAGTGCCGGGAATGTTTTTATCCATCATCTCGCCAAAGGTGCGCAGCACAAAATTGCGCTCCCCTGCGCTGCGGGCACGGTTGAAGATCATGCCCGTATTCATCAGCTCCCCGTTGGGACCCGGCCGGGAGGCATGGAGCAAACCCCGCAGTTCGGCAATGTCCAGGCCCTGTTCGCCAAAGGTCACGCGCAGGGCTTCGCCCACCTCGGCATCGGTCATGGACGAGAGCTTGCCTTCCCGCAGTTTGGTCATGGCATCAGGACCAAATTTTTTGGTCAACCGTTGACTGACCCTTTCATAGGCTTTCTTGGCCAACTCATCCAATTTGGTGGTGCCGTAACGCTCAGCCTGTTTGATCTGCTTTTCCGCGGCATCGAGCGCCCATTTGGTTTTTTTCAAGGTGCCTTTTTTGGTGCTTTCGCGCGGCTTGAGCTTGCGGATATCGTCAATGGTGGTATCGGCAAAGCCCAGCCGGTCGGCGCGCTCCAAGAGGTTCTCCTGACGCTGGGCCAGTTTTTCCCTCCTGGTCTTGATCGCTTCCGAGACTTCCGGTTTAACACCGGCCACGGGCGCTTGGCCTCCGGCAGGCATGGGCTTGAAGGTCAACAGGCGTGTGCCTGAGCTGACATGAATTACGCCATCCTTATCAGGCTTGCTGGTATGACTTTCCCCGTAAAATTCCTTGATCTTGCCTTCCGTGCCCGGTTTATAAAAATAGGTGCTGCCTGCTTCCGCGCTGGCCATGATCTTGGTGGCTTTTAAAAATCCCGCTTCCTTGAGCATGCCTTCCATGTCGGCAATGCGTCCCAGCTCGGCATTGACTTCCTTGGCCACCTGGGCATATTCCGGCTGGCCTTTGTAAGCTGCTTTAATATCCGACAAAAGCGTTTTTTGTTTGGCCATCAGTTCCCGCTGTTTGGCCATGAGGACCGGGGCTTCCGTGTTGGCAGCTTTGCTATCGCCGATGAGCTCCGAAAGGCTGATTTGCACTTGCCGGGTCTCGGTGGTCAAGTCGGTGTAACGTGATTGCAACTTGGTCAATTTACGGCCCCGCGCCCAGATGCCGACTTTTTCCGTGTAGGGCCGGGACAGCCTGGCGCCTACTTCCATCATGGCAATGAAAAGCAGGTTTTCGTAAATAAGCAGAAACAGCTCATCCCCCTCGGGCATATGGCCGTTGGCCCGGTAAAACTCCTCCACGCTGAAGGCAATGAAAAAGCCTGTTTCCAGGGTAACACTCATGGCTCGGGCAATGCCCTGGGCGCCCCGGCTGGCCACATAAGCTTCTTCACCGCCCACGGCTGCAGTCACCAGACTGCGCGAAACCGCGCTGAAGATAAAATTGAGGCCTTTAAAAACGCCAAAGGTGGCGGCCGTAATGCCGGCCTTGAGGAAAAAGTCACCCGCCTGACCGCCGGGTGCATTAGGATCAAGACCGCTCTCGCCGGTGGTCAAATATTCCTTGCCTACATTGAGCCCTTCGTAGATCACGCCGGTGAGGGCCAATTGGGTCAGGGTGTAACCAATACCTTCGGTAGTGCCCCAGATCCAGGCCGCCACACCGGCGGCGACTTCACCGGCCACAAACAACATGGCCACACCCAGCGCCACTGATGCGCCGAGCGTGGCAATAGCCATGATCGTGCCTGCCCGTTTGGCGTGAGCCATACGGTTGGCGTAGAGCTGCTCGGCCAGATTGGTAAAATCCTCGGTCTTGCCGCTCATGGCCCCGGGGAGAAGACCTGATGCTTCCTGGGTGTGGGGGAAGGTGTTGCCTTTGAGGACCTTAAAGCCCAGTTGTTTGTAGGCTTGGTCGCGGATGGCATTACCC
>CAYVTN010000096.1:5328-9083 GCA_964454395.1 uncultured bacterium
ACCGTCCAGATAGAGCGCTGAGATTTTACGCGTGCGCAGTTTTTCCAGCGTGTCAGCCAGCTCACTGGCCGAGTGATTGGCCCAGCCTTTCATTTGCTCCAGAGAGAAGCCGTCCACGGTGATACCCTGGGCGAGTTGCACGGCTTTGGACAGGGTGCCCATGGCGGTTTGCAGCGCAGCGCGCTTATCTTTGGGCACGCCCATAAATTCCAGCAATCTTTTCTGGTCATCACTTTTGCGCATGGCAAAAACCAGCACAAACATGCGCAGTTTCTCCTGATCCTTCACCATGCCCTGAAGCTGATCGTGCGCTTCCTTCAAAGGATCAAAAAGAATGCGCTGGGCCGTATTCTCCACCATCATCACCATCTCGTCGGCCACGGCCATGGCCAGATGGGGCCTGTCCTCCAACGTTTTATGAAAACGGGGATCCCCCACGGGCCGGTCGGTTTCGATCATCAGGTACTGGCGCACCAAATCCCCCATGCGCTGCGTATGGGTGAGGTAGGCATTGAGCGGTGTCTGACCACCCTGCCCTGTTTTGGGCTTGCCCTGGGCATCGAGTTCGTATACCAAATCAGCGGTATTCCATTTATCGGCATGCTTGAAAAATTCATCTTTGGCCTGGAAGTAAGTCCAGTTCAGATTGTTGAAAAGCCGCTGTCCGCGCACGCGCAAAGAAACAAAGGGCTTGTTGGGTTTGGGGTCGAGCTCGGTCTCGGCTTTGCGCACCTCGTCATAGGTCATTTTATCCAGCTCCACCCAGCGGGCCACAGCCTGATCATGGGTCAGAGGCTTACGGCCGTAATCACCACGGCCCATGCTGTAGACTTCACACTCTTTGGAATCGCCGGGGATGCCTTCGGCGGCTTGCTCCTCGGAGCGGTAATAACGGTTGGCCAGGATTTGCAGGGAATCAAGACGCTTGCCGTCCAAGTACACGCCCGAGAGCCGGCTGCCCGGATAGTCGTCGAGCACGCTGGTGCTGAAATTATCGTTTCTAATATTTTCCGACAAGCGCCGCAGATGTTCGCGCGTCATGGAAAAGGCTATAAACCGTCCGTCGGCGGTCATGATGCAGGCCCAGGCATCCTTGGGGTGGGTGGCCGCGAATTGATCGAATTGTTCAATCGTGTCGAAAGACCAAACCCGGTGCTGGTTCACGGGCGGTGTTTGCGGCTCCGGAGGATTAACCTCAACTTTTTGGGAGGGAATCTCCCCCTCCAGTTCGGGCAGGGGTTGCGGCTGATAATCATTAGTGACCGTGTTGGGGGCGGTTTTGGTTACGGTTTTGTTGTCGGCCGTATTATAGGAAATGCTCCCCGGAAAGCTATACTGATGGGTCAGGCGCACCGGCCCCTGCGAATAATCACAGATGGTCTGCTCCACCGAGCGGTCAATGCTGGCCTCAATGGTAAAGTCCGCCGTGATGGCAATCGTCCCTATGCCGCCATGGCCCGTGGGTGAAGGTATGCTTTTAAACGAGAAATTGTTCAGCCTATGGTTGGACGCAGGCGTCCAGCGGTAAATCACCCAGGGCTTGCCTTGGTAGGATAAAATGGCCTGCCCCGTACTGCTGTCCTGGTCAAGGGTCAGGCCATTTTTAAGATCAATATGTTCTTCCGTGGCTACTGGTTGGCGCTGCATGGGGCTGTCGGGCAAAGCGTGAATTGGAAAAGGCCGGCCGGCTGCCAGCATGGCGGCCCCGTGATCGGCTTCTGTTTCAGCTGCATTGGAAACAGAGGTGAGGCCTTGGGCTTGGTCTTGCTGCACCACATGGGCCAGTTCATGGCCCAGCAGGCGCCGGCCGCCGGCCGTACCCGGCCGGTACCGGCCGGCTGCAAAGGCAATGTCCGGTCCTTGGGTAAAGGCATGCGCATGCGCTGTCTCGGCCGCTTGCTGCGCCTCGCCGTTGTTATGCAGGCGTACCTGGCCCAGGTCCACGCCCAGCAGGGGCTCAAAGAAATGACGCTCAGTGGCAGGTAAAGGCTCGCCCGTTCCGGCTAAGTCAACCTGGCCGGGACCGCTTGAGTGCGGTGTGGACAAAGGCCCATGCGCTTCAGTCCCAAGACATTGGGGACAGCCACCGTCGCAGGCACAGGCTCCGTACTTTTGGTACGGAGAAGCTAATGTTTGCGGCAGCCTCTCGGCTTCCCCGGTCTTGGCCTGAGCCCGGACCTGTACTCTTGAAGGATAGGCCGATGTTCTGTATGGACCTCGTCGTGAAAAATAGCTTTTCATGAGACAGCTGTTCCTTTTCCCGTTTCCATGCAGGTTATACTATCAATACCTATACTGCTTGCGGTCAATTGCCGCCGCCGGGCATGACCGTATGGCCCGGCGTGGTGGACAGTCCGCTTTCACCAAAAGGCGCTCGCGTGCTGTGCAGTCTGATGGATTTAACGAAGTTGCGGTTAAAGGATTCCATCAGCCACGACGGCACGGCGATATTGCGGCCATAGCCCCGCTCCACCAGATAAATATAAACATTCTGGCCCTGGTATTGGTTAATGTAGCGCTGATCCACGGCGTGGCGTAACATATGATCCAAGGCCCCCTCTTGCAGTTCGATTTCCACCACCACGCTCTGGTCGGGATTGTAAAACCAGTCATTGATTAACCCCTGGGCTTGCCCGCGGACGCGTGCGGTTTCCTGCGTAATCCGCTCTTGCAAGCGCGTGCGGTTGGCTTCCATTTGGGGCAGACGGGACGCATCGCCATGACCGGCGCGGATCTGCTCGATGCGCGCTTCCAGTTGGGCCAGATTGCCTTCCATGGCTTCAATGCCCGAACCCAATTCCCCGGCCTCGGCCAGGGCGCGCTCCCGGAAAAGCATGGCATAGCGGCTGTCGAGGGTAAAATATTTCTGTCCGCTGGTGCCTCTCACGGATTCCGGCAGGCTGTTGGTGCGTAGCGCCTCCGCGGCCTCCGACAAATTCATGATGCGGTAAACCGTATTGGGCCTTTCCGGAACCGGCAAAGGTTCGCCCCGGCCGGAAAAAGGAAATTGCTCCGCCGGTCCGGGCAGCAGGCTGGCCACCGGCGGCGGCCCGGCGGTACCAGTGCCCATAATGCGCGCCCTCCAGGAGGCTCCCGCGCCCCGGCCGGCCCGGAAGGCCCGTGAGGCCAAAAAGATGCCCACCAATTGTCCGGCGCCCCCACCCAGCTCTTCCGAGCGTTGGACGGAATTGAGCCGCTGTTCCGTGCCCAGCCTGACACCTGTGGCGCCTTCAATCACCTGGCTTAAGCCGATGACATCGCCGGCACTATGCAGCACGGTTTCCGCCACCGGCACGTCAATGTTTGTTTGTTCGATCTCTTCCCTTCTTTCCAAAAAGGAATTCACACCAAAGTAACCGGCAAAAGCCAGCATGATCCAGGTCACCTGTCCCAGGGTCAGCACCTCGGCGCCCACCACGATGCCTATAAGTGCCGAGACCAACAATACCTGTCCCAGGGAGGTGGCAAAGCTTCTGGCCAAAATGTTGGGATCCAGATCGGTCCGGATAATGGACTCATGCAGCCATGGCAGGAGTTGGGCCGCATGATAGACATCTTCATTGGCCCGCACGATGGTGAGCAGCACGGATGTTGGTGATTGGGCGGTAAAATCGCCGTCATTATAATGACTGAGCGCATAATCGCCCAATTCAGCAGCCATGGCATCAAGCACATATTGGAGGGCCGGGCTGCCCTGGATCAGGATATCCCGGCCCTGGCTGGGCACAGGCACCAGGCGGGGGAACTGATCGCGA
>CAYVTN010000097.1:0-9056 GCA_964454395.1 uncultured bacterium
ATCACAACCCTTGCAAAGGTTTTAGTTGAAATGACCTTTCCGCAACAGGAACTGGTTACAAGGGAAAACTGTTATAGGAGAGACATTAGGATGGAAATGACAACACTGAAAACGAATGCAGGCTTGGCGCCGTTGTGGTGGCAAGGACCTTCCGATGCCCTGGAAAACATCAGCGCGGAATGCGGCGGCGCGCTTGGTGAGTTGACGCGCGGTTATTATGTGCTGAAGGATGACCAGGGGGCCTGTTACCTGACGGACCAAGGCGAGGTCACCAGCCGGAAAACAGAGGGCAGTTTAAAGGTCATGGGCCTCCTGCCCGGATTTTCCGAAATAGATCTGGGATCAAAAGCCTTTTGTCAAGATCATCATACAGCCTGTGCCTATTACGCGGGCGCCATGGCCTTGGGCATAGCCTCCCGGGAAATGGTGATTGCCCTGGGGCAGCAGGGATTGATGGGCAGCTTTGGCACGGGCGGCTTGACACTGGAGGAGGTGGAAAGTGCCCTGCAGGCCATTACCACAGCCCTGCCCCAGGGACCGTTTGCCTTCAACTTATTATTTCATCCGCAGTTGGAAAGGGAAACCGTTGCCTTGTATCTCAAATACAATGTGCGCTGTATTGAGGCAGCGGCCTATATGACACTGACTAGGGAATTGGTTTATTATCGTGTCAAAGGCCTGACCCGTGACCGCCAGGGCCGGATCCAGGGCGAAAACAAAATCATTGCCAAAATATCCAACGCCAATGTAGCCAGACAATTCATGCAGCCGGCACCGCTGGCGATGGTGCAACAACTTTCTCAGGAAGGGCTTGTCAGTCAGCAGCAGGTGCAGCTGTCCCAACTGGTCCCGGTTGCGGGCGATATTACAGCCGAAGCTGATTCCGGCGGGCATACGGACAATAAACCCCTTATCGGCCTGATTCCGGAATTGATCGCTCTGAGAAACGGGATCCAACGCGAGTACGGGTATGCTGAAAAAATACGGATCGGTGCGGCCGGCGGCATCGGTACGCCGGCATCGGCGTTGGGCGCCTTGATGCTGGGAGCGGATTACCTGGTTACCGGCAGCATTAATCAGTGCTGCGTGGAAGCCGGCACCTCCCCGGCGGTTAAAAGCCTTTTAGCGCAAGCCGATATGAGCGACGTTATGATGACGCCTTCTTCCGACATGTTTGAGATGGGCGCCAGGGTTCAGGTGCTGAAAAAAGGGACCCTCTATCCCATGCATGCGCAAAAATTGCACCATTTGTACCAGAGCTATGACGCTATTGAAGCCATTCCTGAAGGGGAAATAGAGAAGCTGGAAAAACGGGTTTTTAAAAAAAGCCTGGAAACGGTTTGGGAAGAGACCAAGGCTTTTTTCAGCCGGAAAGCGCCTTCGCAACTGGTAAACGCCCAGAGCCATCCCAAAGCCAAAATGGCAATGATCTTCAAATGGTATCTCGGCCAATCCGCCCGTTGGGCCTGTGCGGGAGACAAAGAGAGGCAATTGGATTACCAAATATGGTGCGGTCCTGGGATGGCTTCCTTCAACCGCTGGACCAGGCAAAGTTTTCTGGAAAAACCGGAAAACCGCGATGTGGTGAATGTGGCCTATAATATTTTAAAAGGTGCCGCCTATCTCCACCGCATCAGGGTTTTACAATATTTGGGCTGCCAAGTGCAGGATGATCTGGCGGAGCCAAGAATCCAAAAATACAACTGAAACACAGCTTTTTAAAGAGCGGAAAGGATACCAGCATGCCCGTGAAAAATGTGGAAGAATTGGGACGATGCAGCCAATGCGGCATCTGCCAGGTCGTATGCAACAATATTCACATGACGGACACCGGACCTGCCGCTGCCGGCTTGACGGGGGAGTTCAAGAACCGTGATTACCTGGTGCGCATCCAGGATCAGAAGCAGTGCGAAACATGTCAAAGCAAACGATGCCTGCAGGTATGTCCTTCCAACCATCCCGCAGGCTTTGCTGAATCAGACGGTTTATTTTCTCCCGGCCCTTTGGAAACCATTTTTGCCGGACACAGCCGGAATCCATCCATCCGGAAACATGCCGCTTCCGGTGGTTTTATTACCGGCTTTTTGTCCTATCTTCTGGAACAAGGCCTGGCCGACGGGGCGGTGGTGGTTGCGCCTGATCCGGATGATCCCCGCAAGGGGCGCTTTAAATTGGTGGCCAAAGCGGAAGAGCTCCTGGGCTCGGCCTCCTCCATTTACAGCATGGTGCCTTTGCAAAAAGACTTGGCGCGGTTGCTCCGGACGACATGGAACAAGAAGTTGGTTTTTGTAGGGCGCCCCTGCCAAATCAATGCCCTGGAAAGAGCACGTCGCTTGCTGCCGGCTTTGGATAAAGCGTTGCTGCTGACCATCTCGGTTTTTTGTGCCTGGTCAATCAGCCGGCAGGGCCTGGATTTTCTCATGCGCATGAGCGGCCTTGCCCCCGGCGAACCGGTCGGGAGCCTTCACTACCGCCACGGGTTGTGGCCGGGTAATTTTTCCGTTTTTTCCCAAGGCAAGGAAAAGCGGTTTCCCTATTTTCGTCCGGACCACTTTAAAGGTGTTTACTATTATCCGTTGCTGACCGGTTTTGTGCCCAAGGAATGCACCCGCTGTCCGGATGTGCTGGGGTCGGGCGCGGATATCGCGGTGGGGGATGCCTGGAATCTTGGCTTGAAGCCAATCACCCACGGGTACTCGCTGGTGCTCTGCCGCACGCCCCGGGCCGCGGTCCTGCTGCAGGATGGGGCCTTTGCCAAGACCTATTTTGTGATGGACCGGGAATGCTCGCCCACGGACCTGGAAACCTCGCAGGGCAATACGGTCAAAATCAAACGTTCCGGGGTGTTGACCGTTCCGGGAATTTACCGCCATGAAGACCGCACGGTGCGTTTGTTCTCCCTGGGTAATCTCCTGGTGCGATTATTGGTCCGTTTGCGGTTGGAAAAAAATTTTCTTAAAGTATTGTTCAGCCTCTATCTGAAACTGTTCTGGAGGCAGCACAAATCCGAAAAGACAGGAGAGTGACATGAAGGCACTGGTGATAGGCGGAGGCGGTTTTTTAGGCACGCGTCTGGTTGAGATGCTGCTGGAGGAAGGCCATGGCGTAAGGGTATTGGGGCCTCATCATTATCCCCATCTGGAGAAAAAAAACGTGGCATGCGTCCTGGCCGATTTAGCCGATGAAAATCTGCTCCGCCAAAGCATGGCGGGAATGGACACGGTCTTTCATGTGGCCGCCAAAGCAGGTTATTGGGGCAGCCTGTCCGAATATCGGCGCATCAATGTGGACGGCACCCGCCGGGTTTTATCGGCCATGAAGGCTCAGGGCGTGAGTAAGTTGATCTTTACCAGTTCGCCCTCGGTGGTGGGATTCGACCGCAATCTGGCCAATGCAGGCATGGATGTTCCCTACCCGGCCAGGCATCAAAGTCCTTATTCGCAAACCAAGGCGGAAGCGGAAAAACTGGTGTGCGAAGCCAATGGACCGCAACTCGCCACCGTGGCCTTAAGACCCCATTTGATATTCGGGCCAAAAGACAGGCATGTTTTTCCGCGCTATATTAAAAGGGCGGCCACGGGAACCCTGTTGCGCATCGGCACCGGCCATAACCGCGTTGATTTTACTTATGTGGACAACGCGGCCGGCGCCCATGTGGACGCAGCCAAGGCCCTGGTCTCCCATCAATCGCCCTGTGCGGGGCACGCCTATTTTATCTCCAATGGGGAACCGGTGGTGTTTTATGATTTTCTGCAAACCGTCATCACCCGGCTCGGTTTTGCGCCCATCCATAAAAGCCTGCCATTGGCCCTTACCCGTTTTATCGGCGGGTTTTTATCCCTGACCTATCATTTCCTGCCTCTGAAAGGCGAACCGCCCGTAACGCCTTATTTGGCGAATATGCTGGCCAATGATCATTGGTACGACATGGGACCGGCCCAACGCGATCTTGGCTATAAGGTAAGAGTACCCATGGCGGAAGCCACGGAGCGGACCCTGGCCTGGCTCCGACAGGAGCGCTACTGGAAAAAAAAGTCAACCACCAGGATGGGATTACAGGGATCATGAGTCAAATTACCCGGTTTGAATTGTTTGCCGTGGAGTTGCCTTTTCGCAAGCCTTTTAAACACGCGGCCGCCGCGCGCACCACCTCCAACAGCATTTTTGTCAAAGCCGTCACGGACTCGGGTGAAACGGGCTATGGTGAAACTTTGCCCCGGGCGTATGTTACGGGCGAAACCAGTGCATCCACTTTTGACCTTCTGGCACGGGAAATCTTGCCCAGATTGCTGGGCCGGTCTTTCCATGGCCTGCAGGAAGTCAAAAATTTCCTGATCCGATGCGACGGCAACGCGCCGCCGGAATGGCTTCTTGCAGGGCGGCCGCAGACCGCCGCCTGGTGCGCGGTGGACCTGGTTTTGCTGGATACGTTTGGAAAAGTTTTCCACGAACCCGTCCGGCTGGACCCCGCGGCATCCATGCCCCCGGCCTTTCGCTACAGTCCGGTTATTTCCGCGGGCACGGGACTGGAATTCCTGGCGTCTTTGCTGAAAATCCGCCTGTTCGGTTTTAAACAGGTTAAATTAAAACTGGGCCATGACCATGACCTGCAGGCGTGCCGAAGAGCCAGAAGCATTTTAGGTGGAAAATACGATATCCGGGTGGATGCCAATATGGCCTGGGATGTGGAGCAGGCGCTGAGCCGAATGGCGGACCTGTCCGCCTATGGTGTCTTGTCATTTGAACAACCCCTTGCTGCCGACGATTTGACCGGGTTGGCGCGCTTGGTCAAAGAAACCAAACTGGCTGTCATGGTGGATGAGAGCTTAAGCGACCGGGCGTCACTGACCGAATTGATCGCGCGAAAAGCATGCACCGCAGTTAATGTCAGAATTGCGAAATGCGGCGGCCTAATGGCCGCCCGAGCCCGGTGCCAACAGGCGTCGCAGGCCGGCTTGACGGTTCAGCTGGGATGCCAAACCGGGGAATCCTCCCTATTGTCGGCCGCCCATCTGATGCTGGTGGAAGCGGTCCAACAAGTTACCTATGCCGAAAGCTGCTATGGGTTGTTTCTGCTGCGGGAAGATCCCGGCAGGCCGGTTTTGCAATTCGGCTATGGGGGTCTGCCCCCGAAGCAGCCGGACGGACCCGGTCTGGGCATCAGGATGGATGAGACCATCCTCAAACGCTGGACAACCCGGCATCTGCTTGTGGAATAAAATTGGCTCAAGATGCGCTCAATATGTTCGAAATGACCTGAGTAGCTAGTTCTTGTTGCGAAAAGGGCATTTTTCAACCGTAAGCACAAATGGTCGAAGCCCTGTAGCCGAAATCTATGAAAAAAAGGGATTTTGTAGGGGCGGGTTTGAAACCCGCCCCTACGCTGAGACTGAACAAATCAAAAACACCCTTTCCGCAACAAGAACTAGTTACGGCCAACTAATCCAAAAAGGAGAGTGGCACCATGGCGCTGCTTATTGATTTGCTCCAGATCTTGTCCGCGAATAAAACCCTGAACCGGTTTCAAGACCTATGTATGCATCCCTTGGAAACGCAAGAGCACTTACTTAATCAAATTATCCGGAAAAATGCGGGGACGCGATTCGGCCGGGACCATCATTTTAACAGCATTAAATCCTTTCAGGATTACCAGAACCGGGTTCCGGTGTTCACCTATAATGAGCTGTATCCCTATGTCCATAACCAGCTCCAGGGTATGCCGGCGCAATTGACCAGGGATAAGCCGGTATTTTTTGCAACCACCAGCGGCACCACGGGCGCCATAAAATATATTCCCGTGACGCCGGGACGCCGTGCCCTCAGGACCCGGCTCATGAAAATCTGGCATTTTGCCATGAACCGGGACTACCCCAAGTTGTATTCCGGAAAAATCATGGCCATTGTAAGTCCGGAAGTGGAATCCTATTCACCCGGCGGCACGCCCTGCGGGGCCGAATCGGGTTATAGTTACCGGACCATGCCGCCTTATGTGAAGTCCCTTTACGCGCTTCCCTACGAGGTGTTCAAACTTACCGATTTTGATGCCAAGTATTACGCCATATTGCGCCTTGCGGCAGCGCAAAAGATCAGCTTTATTTTCACCTGCAATCCCAGCACCGTATTATTGCTGGCCCGGCGGCTGGAACTGCATACCCGGAATATTATCCGGGATGTTCATAACGGCACCTTGTCCGGTCACTTTAACTTTCCGTCGTCCTTCCGGGCTGCGGTTAAAAATTATTTGAAGCCCGATCCAAAACGGGCCAAGGCCCTTGAGAAAGCTGCCGAACAAGGCGGCGGTCGGCTGTTACCCAAATACGTATGGCCTGAGATTCAAATGATCGCGTGCTGGAAGGGCGGCACGGTCGGTTTTCATGTGGATCAATTCCGGCCCTATTTTCCGGAGAACCTGCCGGTGCGGGACATCGGCTACTTTGCCAGCGAACACTTCGGCTCCATCCCCATGAGCGATCAGGGTGCGGGCGGCGTATTGGCTATACCTTACAATGTGTATGAATTTTACCCCGCGGACAAGGAAGGCCGCCCCCAGGGACCGGACCTGCTGCGGGCCGACCAGCTGGAAGCGGGCAAACGGTATTATATCTACGTGACCACGCTTTCAGGCCTTTACCGCTATGACATGAACGATATCATTGAAGTGTCGGGCTATTACGGTCACACGCCCGTCATCAGCTTCATTCAAAAGGGCAAAGGCGTTACGTCGCTTACGGGGGAAAAACTCAGCGAAACCCAAGTACTTAAGGCCGTGGAGGAGGCGCTGTTTTCTCGGCGCTTCTCTTCGGAATTCATCTTGGCCGTGGGCGAGCTTCATCGCGATAAGCCCCGCTATGCCTTTCTGGTCGAGTTCGACGATGCGGTTACCCCGGGGGAAAGCTTGAAAATCGCACAGGATCTTGATGCGGCTTTGCAAAAACACAATACCGAATATGCCGCCAAGCGAAAATCCTTCCGGCTGGAGGCTGCTTGCTTGCGTATTGTAAAACAGGGAGAATTTGAGCGTTACCGTAAACGTATGGTGGAGCAGGGCAAATCGGATGGGACCTTTAAAATCCTGAGATTGACCACGGACACGCAGATGGCCAAAGAATTTGCCGTGGAACTGGAAGTGGCGCCCATGACCACTTAAGCCGGCTTGGCCAGCTTGGATACGCAAGAGACCTGAGTAGTTACCCCAAATCGATTTTATCAAAAGGCATTGCCATTTCCAGGAATTTGTGTAAAATAAGAAGTCCTCACCGAGTTATTCAAGAGCACTGTGGAGACAATCAATCCATCCTGGTTCAAGGTCCATCAATCACATAAGGTCCCAAGGCTGCGCTTTTCCTGGACGATTGCGTATTGAATTTTTTTTAGGAGGTAATTCATGGCCCAACAGACGAAATATATTTTTGTGACCGGGGGAGTGGTGTCTTCACTGGGCAAAGGCCTGGCGGCGGCCTCTCTGGGCGCTTTGCTCGAAGCCCGGGGGCTGACCATCACCATGGCCAAATTCGATCCCTATATCAATATTGATCCCGGCACCATGAGCCCTTATCAGCACGGCGAGGTTTATGTGACCGAGGACGGGGCGGAGACCGATCTGGACTTGGGCCATTATGAACGCTTTACCCATTCGGTGATCACTCAATATAACAATGTGACCACTGGTAAAATTTACAATGCAGTCATTAAAAAAGAACGGCGCGGGGAATACCTGGGCAAGACGGTCCAGGTGGTGCCCCATATCACCAACGAAATCAAGGAACGGGTGCGCAAGGTGGTGGCGCAGCGCAAAGTGGACGTGGCCATTATCGAGATTGGCGGCACTATCGGCGATATTGAAAGCCTCCCTTTTCTGGAAGCCATCCGCCAATTCCGTCTGGAGGAAGGCCGGGGCAATGTGATCAATATTCATTTAACCCTCGTGCCTTATATCCAGGCCGCCGGGGAACTCAAGACCAAACCCACGCAGCATTCGGTTTCCCAGATGCTTTCCATTGGCATTCAGCCGGATATTATCGTATGCCGCACGGAACACGACCTCAGCATGGATCTGAAAAGTAAAATTTCCCTGTTCTGTAATGTCAACATGGAAGCCGTGGTTCAGGCCATTGATGTCAAAACCATTTATGAAGTGCCGCTCATGTTTGAAAGGGAAAAGTTTGATGAAATCGTCCTGAAGAAACTGGGCCTCAAGATCAAGCCGGTCCGGCTGGAAAAGTGGAAAAAAATTGTGGCTCTGGCCAAAAAGCCTCCGCGGCGCGCACCTATTGCCGTGGTGGGCAAATATATGGAAGTGCAGGATGCCTATAAGAGCATCAAGGAAGCCCTGATTCATGGCGGCTTGGCCAACCGTTCGGTCGTGAACATAACCTGGATTGATGCCGACCAGCTGGTTAAAAACAACAAGGAAGCCTGGGCGGCGCTTAAACAATGTCACGGCATTCTGGTGCCCGGCGGCTTTGGCAGCCGGGGGATAGAAGGTAAGATTCAGGCGGTTAAATTCGCCCGGGAACAAAAAGTGCCTTTCTTTGGCATATGTCTGGGTATGCATTGCGCAGTAATTGAATTTGCACGCCATGTGGCCGGTATGGCTCAGGCCCACACCACGGAGATCGAGCCAAAGACACCTCACCCTGTCATCGCCTTGCTGGCCGAGCAGCAGGGGGTCAAGGATTTGGGCGGCACCATGCGCCTTGGGGCTTATCCCTGCAGGCTTAAACCCCATACTTTGTCCGCCAAAGCTTATGGGGAAAAGGTCATCTTTGAGCGTCACCGCCACCGCTATGAATTCAACAATTATTATAAGGAAACACTGGAAGCCCACGGCCTGATTATTTCCGGTACATCACCTGATGAACAGCTGGTGGAAATCATCGAGATTAAGGGCCATCCCTGGTTTGTGGCCGGCCAGTTCCATCCGGAATTCAAATCCAGGCCCACTGAAGCCCATCCGCTGTTTAATCATTTTATTAAAGCCGCGCTGGCCCATCAGGAACCAGCAGCCCCGACCGGAAGAAATATTGGAAAAAAAGGGACGCCTGCGGCAGCCCCGA
>CAYVTN010000098.1:0-4758 GCA_964454395.1 uncultured bacterium
GGACTTCGTTATTATACCATATCATCAAACAAAAAAGTCCGACAGGCTCCTAGTTATAAAAATTAGTCCCTTGGTCATGACTTAATTTTTCCCGCCAGATGGCTTTGAGCGTGGCCAGATCCTCGCTGTAATCGGTTTTGCTTTCATCCTTGGCATAGGGCAGTTGGTCGAGGACCTCGAATTGGAAAGCAGCCTTATTGCTTTTCCAGGCTTGTTGCAACGCCTGGTTGGGATGATTGCCGAAATCCAATTGAAATTTGGCCCGGTTAAAAGCACTCTTAAGGTCATGGCTGGCTTCGAGAAAACAGGTGTTGATCTCGCTGTTTTTGATGACATAGACACCCATGTCCGGTTTCATCTGTTTGTATTTCTCCTTCAGTTCTTTATGTCTCTGATTCATAGTCATCTCCTTTTTAGTCCACATTCCCGAACAGGAACCCACTATAGCTCCCCGGCCAAGGTTAAACAACCAATAAATAGCTGGGAAATAATTGTTTGATTCCGGTATAATTGAAGCATACTGAAAACGGTAATCCATCGTCCCCGGGACGGGAAAAGGTGGTGTGACGCCAATGAAGCCGACGATGAAAAGGCTGACAGTGGTCATGCTTATGGTCCTTGCGGGATGCGCCCATAATCCTCTTTTATTACATCAAGCTTCACCGCCGGAAGTGGTGGCCGTCAAATTCTGGGAATACAATTTTCATCAGGAATTTGAAAAAGCTTATTATTTACTGGGCCGTGATGCGCGCCGGGAAACAACGCCCGAAGCCTATACGGCGGCCATGAAACTATTGTTTTTCGGATTGGCCAGGGCTTATGGCAATAATAATCAGCAAATGTTTGAAGCTTTCATGAGAACCATCCAGTTCAAGGCCGTGGAGATTAAAGCCACGGCCTTTTTGGCGAGAGTAAAACTTGCTTCTGATCTAAACGGGTTTCTGGTCTTTACCAATCAGGAAAGAGTGGCAGCTCTGGAAAAAGCGATGGGTTACTTCACGGTTATTCTGGTCAAGGATGACGTGGAAGGCTGGCGCATTCAGCAAATGAATCAGGAGGAAGAAGGCATGGATGACGATGCCATCTGACCGGTCGGCGCCGGAGGCCAATGCGGGCGGTTGACTGATAAATATGGGGTGTCCTGGCAAATCGTGCCTGAAGCCTTGCGCGCCATGCTGCTGGACAAGGATCCTGAAAAAACCAACCGGGTCTTGCAGGCCTTGCTTCAGATGACCAAACTGGATTTGGCAGCCCTGCAAAAAACCTATGATCAGGATTAACCAAAGGGCGCCAGCAGCACTTCGGGGATTGCCCGATCTTCAATCTGGGGGCGCTGAAGACAAGAATTATTCATTGAGTTGAAAAATACGGGAAAGACAGGTGGGCTTATGCAAGTAAAATTCAACCTTTTGGGAAATGAAAAAAAACAACGGCTTGGGTTAACGCTTGGCGGCGGCGGGGCCAGGGGAATAGCGCATATTGCCTTTCTGAAGGTGCTCGATGAATTGGAAATTCGACCGGCCGTTATATCGGGGACCAGCATCGGCGCGCTCATCGGCGCGCTCTATGCGTCCGGACAAAGCGGTTCGGCCGTGGAGCAGATATTTAAAGAGTTGAATTACCTGGATTTGGTTACCCTGGTGGATTTTAAATGGTGGCACGCCAATGATGGGCTCATCAGAGGGAAAAAACTCATTCAGACTTTGAGCAAGCTCACGGGAAACAAGCGATTTGAAGACTTGACCATTCCCCTGCGGGTCATTGCCACCGATTTTCGAAGACAAGCGGAAGTGCTGTTTAAAACAGGAGAGTTAATCGAAGCGGTACGTGCCAGTATTTCTTTGCCCGGCATTTTTGAACCGGTCATCAAGGATGGGCGGGTGCTGGTCGACGGCGGGATTGTCAATTCCTTACCCTATGAATGCATCCGCGGTGAGTGCGATGTGTTGGCGGCGATTAATGTTTTTGGAGAGTCCCTACCCGAAAGCGATACCCCCAAAAAACCAAAACTTTTTGAAGCCATTTTTATGGCTTTTCACATTATGGAAAGCGCCACTTTGGAATTGAAATTAAGCCGGTCCAAACCGGATGTTTATTTTAAACCCCAATTAGCCAATATTGATCTCCTGGCATTCAATAAGGTAACCGATATCCTCGACAGCGTCCAGGCCGATGCCGGGAAATTTAAAGATTATTTAATGGAAAACAGGGAGCGCTTTAAGGACTAGCGGGCTTAAAGGCCTGCATTTTGGAAAGTGTTGCCACGAGGTCTTTTTGAACACCGTAAATCCAAAAAACCTTAAGTTGACATTGGTGTGTAAGAGGTTTATTTATCTCGTCCAACTAATATGCCATTTCCAATTGTTGGGATTGGAATCATCGCGATCTACTTTGATGTTCCGGTTACCCACCATTTCCATTAAGCTCTGAATATGGCCGTTTGTGGCTTCGCGAAGGGTATAGGTCAATTCGGGGAAATCAATAACCGTAAAGGTCAAGCTGGATTGAGAAATATCTTCGACAAAGGCCCTGCCTCGATCATAATAGGTGGTCCATAATTTGGCTGCTGTTTTAATAATGAAAGTTATGGTGGGAATTTTAATGAAAATACGATAAATGCCCGAATATGATTTTTTGGCTACCTCGCAAAGCAATTTGGATACATTATTTTTTTGGCCTGGAAATAAAAAATTTGCTGCAGCTTCGTATATATTGGATTGTTCTTCAATGTCGGTCCAGGAAGTAGTCAGAATTATCCCATAACGGTCGCGTAAGTTTTGAGGAAGTTTGGTGAGAAATTCCCGTTCTGCATTCTCGCCTTTTTGCTTTATCAATTGCCGCAATATCACCATGTCTGTGCCTTTGATGCGTGCCAATTACAAGACCTCCAATAACTATCCTGACTCTTATGATGCAACAATAAAAGTATCGACATTGCATCTCGAAAATAAAGCAGGATATTTGAAGGCCTATTATGCTTAAGAAAAAACGATTGATTTAAAAATTTAGCTCGATTTGATGAGGTGCCTTTTATGAATATGGGCATCTACAAACCGGCCACAAGCCAGGGCTCCACAAATGGCCAGTTCGCCTCCCAAAATGGTGGCGGCAATAATCTCTGCCAGCTTTTTAGCTTTACCGTTCCCATAACAATCCATGAGTTCCAAGCAGGACTTTTGCGAGGCCAAATGAGTACCGCCACCTGTGGTCCCAACAATTAAACTGGGCATCTTTACACTTAAATACAAATCTCCTTGAGGAGTGACTTCGAAAACACTAATACCAATGCTGGCGTTGACCACCTGGGCGACATCCTGGCCGGTAGCTATATAGATCGCCGCCAAACCATTGGCAAAATGGGCATTTAATCCCAGTATACCTGAATGGAGGCTGCCGAGGTTACCCGCATACCAAAAATCAAATACTTTTTCCGGTGTAACGGTGAAAAATCTTTTAATGTATTTCCGGGGGATGGTGGCTTCGGCAACGACTTCTTTGCCGTAACATTTTAGGAGGTTAGCCGCAGCCGGCTTTTTATCTGAAGAAAAATTGGAGCGTAAGTAAAAACCTTCAACCGTAAAATGTTTCGCAATAAACCGGCATGCTTTGTCGGCTGCGATATTGGCGATATTCATGCCCATGGCATCAGCCGTATAAAATTGAAAATTCAGGAAGACTCGTCGGCCCATGAGATGAGGTGTTATCCCCATGAGTTTGCCGTGAGCGGTTGTTTCTTCCGCAATGGCTTTTATCCCATCAAAGTGCACCTCGATCCACTGGGTTAATTCATGAGCTTTGCCTAAATTCTCCAAAATAAATAAAGGGGTGATGTCCATTACATCTTTTAATACCTTAACCGTTGCACCACCAGACTTGGTGATCAAACGCATGCCCAATTGATAGGTTTCCACCAAAGTGCCTTCCGTGGTAGCAAAGGGCACAAAAAACTCTCCTTGGGCATAATCACCATTGACTTGAATAGGACCGGCCAATCCTACCGGAATGTGAGTGGTACCGATGAGATTTTCAATATTTTTTCGCATATGTTCAGGAGGTGTGGAAAAGTAGTCCAGGGGGTGTAAATTAGTGCCCGTTGACTCCTCCACCCATGCTCTGTACTGGGTCACAAATTGTGCATAAGAGGAGCCCTCTTTATATTTAGGCGCAGCAGATTTTTTCGGTGGTCTCTGAGGATGGGACTGGAGTGAATCAATTAACTCCTGCAAAGCCGATTTATGGCCATCGATGGGCTCGATCAATGCGGCACCACATTCCATATGGCCATTGGTCAAGCCGGAACGTTGCCATTTGAAATTAACTTTGATATCAATGTCATAAAAATGGGGAAACAGGTTTAGTTTTAGAGTATAGTTCTCCGCAGCAGGAATATCCTTGGGTAATAACAGTCCCAAGCCATTGCGGCTAATATTGGTCGTTCGGCCTTCGTAGATTTTACTCTTTTCATCGGGATTTTGATTGGTCAGGATTTGAACCGGCAGGTTGATTGTAAAGCGAGGTTCTTTTCTCTTGTCCTTCATTACGTTACTATTGGTCATTGCCGCCTCCTTTTAATAAAGTGAGTGCTGGTCAAAAGTTAGACGAAAGGCAGAAGGCGTTGTTGGAATTGTCAAACAATTCTATATTTAGCTCAACTTACATTTTTGATAGAGGACCGTTTCATTCCGTTTTTAAGATCTGGTATGGTATATTGGTTTGGTCCAAGTGTTTCATCTGCTGTTTCAATTTTTTTATTTTATG
>CAYVTN010000098.1:4768-9053 GCA_964454395.1 uncultured bacterium
GAAGCAAATTTGGATTGGGGCATGATAGATGCTCATAAGAATCCCAGAAACAGTGTTTGCATTTTAAGGTGCACGTATTGGTAATATCAATGGACAAAGCGGTTGGTTTGAAGTTAGGTGGTAAGGTAGGATCTTTTACAGAATAAGGTGCCGGCCGCACCTCTAGCGGTACAACTACTTTTGATGCCATTTCTTTCCCCCCCGAGAAAAATGTATCCTGTTTACTTTACTTTATTTTAGTTTATTTAGTTTATTATCACTCTCCTTTGCTGATTGTGCTGCTTGTTTAACAAACTATCTACAAATATATCATGTTTTCAATTAAAGTGTATAGCGATATTATTATGGCGATGTCAATATGCGGTTTCGGTACCACCAGCCACCGGTTCCATTAGTGGGTATGAATTTTTACAATTTTAAGCATATCCTGCCGGATATTTTCACGCTGTTGCGACGGTTTGCTTTTAAAGGAAGGACGATCAAGAAACATATCAATCATTCTGGTATAATCCTCTGGTGTTGCATTCTGTTTGAAATCCTGCATGCAATCATTGATGACATCATTGGAACGGATTTGTTGGTTGACTTCGGCCTTTTCCAAAGCCAGCTTGTGGCTGATATGGCTCAACATGACAAACGTAGTTGTTTCCAACTGTAGTTTGTTGTTGATAATATATTCCACTAAATCGCCAATCACATCGAAATAATCAATCATAGTTACACATTTATGTCCAATTTTCATTTTATAGTATATACGATCCACGCCGAGATAAAACTCATTAATAAATAACCAATATGTTGAACGAAGTAAAGCGTATTTTGCATGGTACGCATAAATTTTGGCAGTAAACTGATCATGGCGCCCAATAAGGCCAGTCCGATTAACATCAGGGGAATCAGCGCTTGCTGGCCGTTTAAAAGGATAATACTGCCTGTTAAGGCCAAAAGCACCAGGATCACCTGCCATAAGAAGCTCATGCCCATGCGCAGCATCAATCCCATGCTGCTTAGCAAAGCACAAAGCGAAAAGCCGAAAGTGATTAGCACAAATGCCTGTTCAAGGGGTTGCATGATTCCTCCTATAGCCAAATAGTCTCATCAGCTTCCGTGATGTAGTCCACCATGGTCAAGGCATCACAGGATTCAACATAATCGATTAAATCCTTTTTTTTAAGCATGCGAAAATCAGCACTATTACAACATACCCGGAAGGAAACGCCGAGTTCTTTCATGGTATCCCTTAATTTTGATAACGGCGGCATTGGCGGGGGAGCTTGGATTTTTTCGACCACGCCTTTTTTTACCAGATCAGCCGCGTCCATCCAGTGAAATAAAACGACTTCATGATCTGAAGCAGCCAATGTGGCGCCCAAATTATAAGGGGCGTAACAGCGTTCAACACAGTCACTTCCATGGGAACATACAATCAAGAATTTCATGGATGTCTCCTCCAAAAGGATATACTCCCAAAAGCACCTGGATAAATTAATCACCCAAAAGGTTGATTTTTAATCTTGGTAGTGAGAATTAGGATTTATAAAGCCATAACCTTTTCCGTATCACGAATCGCTTGAACAATGCCAAGTATATCCGTGACTTCAATCCCGGGAATAAAATCATTTGCCTCAAAGCTGCATTGGTTGCCGTTGATACACCGGCAAACGCGTACATTGGTATATTTGCCGATGACTTCTTTCAAATCCAAATCGTTATATTCCAAATGTTCAGCATTTTGGGCCAGGAAGGCATTGATACCCGCCCCCAAGGCGCAGATGATGATTTCATCATCTGCGTAAGCTGCTGTCATCACCAGCGGGATCAAGGTGTTTAAAGTGGTTTGGTCGTCGTGGATCAACAGCACTGCTAATTTCATCAGTGATCACCTCAAAGTAATCAGGAGTTTATATTCTCCATTGGGAAATGTTTCAGTTTCAAATTGATGACCTTTTTTAGACATTTCTTTGGTGATGCTTTTAACGCCTTCCTCGCCCGCAATTAAAACTTCCATGGAGTCACCTGGATTCATGGTTTTAATTTTCCGCAACACTGTTATGACGGTCAACGGACACACTGTCTTTCTAACATCCAATTGTTCTGTAATTCCCATCATGGTGTACCTCCATTGAGATAGCGTCGGCCGCTAATGTTAAAAATAAAGTCGGTCTAATATTTTATTTTCCAAGCCTTTAGGCTTTGAAGCTGTCAATAATTTTTTTCATTTGAAAAAAATGATAATCCACGATCTCCCGGGGCGTGCCCCAGGATTTTGATTTATCGGCTAAATATTGAATTAGTTGCTCCAAGTGTTCCTGAGTAGGATCATCGAAATTGCCTCCTATCTCTTTAAAGCCGGCATGGAGGATACTTTCCATACTTTCTTTAATAATATTAAGATCAACTTCCCGATCTTCTTCATCTTGAGCATTGTGCAAGAAAGCTTCTTTTTGAGCTTCAAATAGACAGTTAAGGATTAAATTTCTGATTTTAATAGGTGAAAGGTCCCGCAAATCTTCTTCTTTGATAACCCAGCGCTTATAATCTTTTAAATCAGTCATCGTGCTCTCCTTGGAAGGAAATCAACTATTGTTCTCAAAAAATCAATGAAAATTTATTGTAACATAAAGTATATCTTATTTGACATATTTTTTATTTCTCTGGTTATCGGGCTAATGAGGTTTGGGATACTTGGCTTCGAATTGTTTTCTGATCCGGGGATAGGTGATGTCCCGGAAATTGGCCAGGTCGCGGGTCAGTTGGATGGTGCGATTGGCTGGGCTCAGGATATCGAGCATGATCGCTTGACCGGCGATCATAGAGGGATTTCGTGCCTGGCACCCTACATCAAGATGCCGGGTGGCAATTCATGCGTTATAGACCAAGCGCCGTAAGGCCTGTGGACCAGGGGAAAACAGTCACGTTATCTTTTTGCCGGGGTTGGCTTTCGCGGCTGAAAATGCAAGCCTCGGCATTTTGGAAATCTTTTTGAAAAGCATGCAGTTTGTTAATATCAGTATCAGCAACACGGATTGCGGACTTGATTTCCAGCAACACGGTTTTCTCGCCGGGGCGTTCGATGATCAAATCAATCTCCGCGCTTTCCGACGATGTCCGAAGGTAGGAGTAACGCCACTCTTTGCCAAGGTATTCTGCTCTACGCCGGATTTCCAAAATTAAAAAATGTTCAAAAGCTTTCCCATAGGCCGAGCTTCCTTCCACCAGCGGCGCCGTGGTCAATCCTTGGAGCGAGCGTGTCACGCCGGTATCGAAGAGGTAGAATTTGCTCGATTCCCGCTGGCGTTTACGCACGGAACGGTGGTAAGGTTCAAGAAAAAAACCAATCAACGTATCTTCCAAGATGGAGAAATAAGCACGCATGGTCATATCGTCCACACCGGCGTCACGTGCCATGCGGCTGTAATTGATGATTTCACCGTTCATTTGTCCCACAGCTGGAAGGAAACGCAAAAACGGTGGGGCTTTGCGAATGAGTTGCTCGGCAATGATTTCTTCTTTCAGGTAGGTGGACACGTAGGCCCGGAGGAACGCCGCCCTTTCTGCCGCTTCCGAAAGTTGAACGACATCAGGCAGCGTCCCATAGGCTAAAGCCGTGGAAAGATCAAAAGCCTCACCCAATTCTTTTTCGGTCAAAGGGAAGAGATGGTAAACCAAGGCTCTTCCTGCCAGTAGGTTGGCATGTCCTCTTTTGAGCTTTCGGGCGCTAGACCCGGTAAGCGCGAAAGAGGCCCGCTTTTGAAAAATTTGGCGATGTACTTCATCCAATAGTTTTGGAACTTTTTGGATTTCATCAATGATGATCCAGCGGACGGAATTGGGCAGCTTTTGGATGACTTGTTCTAAAAGTCCGGGTTGGGTGGAATAATGGATGTAGTCTTCTTCACGCAAGAGGTCGATGTAAAAGGAGTTGGGAGGAGATTTTTGGGGAAAAAGTGTCTGCAACAAGGTCGACTTGCCCGTGGCGCGGGCGCCAAAGAGAAAAAAGCTCATGGATTTAGTTATGTTTAGCGATCTTTTAAACATGATATGGAATTGTATGACAAATTCAGAGTATTGTCGATAAAATAATTAGAAAAATTATTAAAAACCTTAACTTTAGCAAATTTTTCAAAGTGGAGTAAAAACATTATAGTTAGTTCTTGTTGCGGAAGAAATTTTTTGATCTTAATAAAATAGTCCTCTCCTTTTGGGACTATAGTCCAGCGAAGCCGGATAGCCGTTCCGGGCACAGGGAGGATGGAGGTGAGGGATTATCTTTAAAATCAAAGGC
>CAYVTN010000099.1:0-6843 GCA_964454395.1 uncultured bacterium
AGCCAATTGGCCGGCTATGGCCTGGTGTATTTCGGCACCACCATCCAAAGCGCCCTTAAGAGCAGAACCACGGTGCGCCGTTTGTTGCAGGCCGTGCCGGGCATCAAATTTTGCGACCTCAATTTAAGACCCGGAAAGTTCAATAACGACACCCTTGCCTACGCCCTGAGAACCTGCACGGCCTTGAAACTCAATCATGAAGAGCTGGAGGCCGTCAGCCGGATTTATCTTCTCCAGGGAACTTTGGAGCACCGGCTTTGCCAGTTGGCGGAGCGTTTTGCCATTCCCAGCATCTGCCTGACCATGGCCGCCGACGGCAGCTTGCTCCATCAACACCATGGCTTTTTCCACGCAGCCGCTGGACCCGGCCCGGTGCGCGACACGGTGGGCGCCGGTGATGCCTTCAGCGCGGTTTATGCCATCGGCCTGCTGCAAGGCTGGCCGCCTCAGACCATGTTGGAATTGGCCGCCCGCTTTGCCTCGGCCATCTGCGCCATCGAAGGTGCGGTGCCGGCGTCGGCCGCCTTTTACGAGCCCTGGCGGCAACAGATGCACGCCGTTGCCAAGACAGTTTAAAAAGCCTTTCCCTCCGGAGGTGGGGCCATGAACCGGCTGATTCAATATTTTATTGAACGCAAGCTCCTGGTGTACCTGCTCTCCTTGCTGATCATCGCTGCCGGCATAATGGCCGCCTCGGGCATGCGTCGTCAGGTGTTGCCCGACGTGGATATGCTGATTGTTCAGGTCTCCACGATTTACCCCGCAGCTTCGGCGCGCGACGTAGAGTTGAATGTGACCGTGCCTTTGGAGGAAAAACTCCTGGAAGTGGACGGTATCAAAAAGCTGCGCAGCGTGTCCATGGAAAATTTCTCCCAGATCATGATCTCCCTTGATCCGGATATGCAGGATGTGGAAAAGGTCAAAGCCAATATCCGCCGGGCCGTGGATCAGGTCACCGATCTGCCCAAGGAAGTCACCCAACGGCCGTCCATTGCCGAGTGGGATACCAGTTGGGTGCCCATCGCCATGTTGGGGCTGCACAGCGACCAATTAACGGAAAAACAATTGCGCCAACTTACCAAGCGGCTGGAGAAAGATATCGAAGCCTTGCCCGGCGTTTCCCACGTGGACAAATTATCTTTTCGCGACCCCGAAATCCGGGTGGCGGTCTCGCGGGAAAAGTTAAACCATTATTACCTCACCCTCCAGGATATTGCCCTGGCCATCAAGCAGCGCAATATCCGCCTTACCGGCGGCACCATGCAATCCTTCAGTGATGAAACCTCGGTGCTGACCCTGGCGGAATTCAACCAGCCTGATGATATCAACAACGTTATCATCCGTTCCAATTTTGAAGGCAATAAAATCACGGTACGCGACGTGGCCCGTGTGGAAGACGGCCTGGCCGAGCGGCATTTTGAACACCGTATCAACGGCCTGGCCGGCCTGGCCCTGCGCATTCATAAAAAAAAGAGCGCCGACAGCGTGCGCGTTATGAACACCGTGGAAGCCTACCTGGCCAAAATCAAACCCACCCTGCCACCGAGCCTGGTGATCCAAAAAGTACGCGATTCGTCGGTGCCCACCATGCGGCGCCTCCACATTCTGCAGAACAACGCCATCATCGGCTTTGTGCTGCTCATGGCCATTTTGATCATCTTCTTAAACCTGCGCATCGCTTTTTGGACCGCCATGGGTATTCCCATCGCCCTTTCCGTGGGCGCCCTGGCTCATGTGGTCACCGGCGGCAGCAATGACAGCATTTCCATCATGGTCTTCATTCAGGTGCTGGGCATGTTGGTGGATGACGCCATCGTGGTGGCCGAAAATATCCACCGCCATCGCGAGCAGGGCATGAGCGCATCGGAGGCGGCTTTAAAAGGCGTGCAGGAAGTGGCCGCGCCCATCATGGCCACGGTCAGCACCACCATTGTGGCCTTTTTGCCCCTGCTGGCTCTGGGCGGCATGCTGGGATTGTTCATCCGCATGATTCCCATCATTATTGCCGGTACCCTGTTGGGCTCGGTCATCGAGTCGTTCTTCTTTTTGCCCAGCCACTTGGCCCAGGAGAAGCCTTCCCAACGCCAAGGCCAAGGCCAAGGCCAAGCCCTGGCTGACCCGCTCTTTCATTACCTGCGCCATGTCTACGCTCAGGGGCTGGCCAAGGCCTTGCGCCACAAAGGGCTGGTGCTTTCCTGTGCCGGCCTGCTGCTGGCCGGAGCAGCTTTCATTGGATACCATCATTTAAAATTCGTGCTCTTTCCGGTAGAGGCAGCGGAAGACACTTTTGCCATTATCGAGACGCCCGTGGGCAGCTCCTACCAGGCTACCTTGAAAAGTGTGATCGCCGTGGAAAACCTGATTCGACAGTTGCCTCGCCAAGAATGGGAAAGTTTTGAATCCTTTGTGGGCTCGGCGGAAGCGCCCGACGGCAGTGATATGAAAGCGGATAACCTGGCCATGATCTATCTCAAATTAACGCCTTATCAGGAACAACGGCAGCGCACAGCTTCCCAAATCCTGGAAGAGCTCCGCGCCCAAGCTGAAAAGATACCGGGCATTGTTCATGTGCAATTTAACATAGACGGCGGCGGACCGCCGGTAGGGCGGCCGGTGGAACTGAACATTATCGGCGATAACGAACAGGCCCAGCACATCATTCTTAACCAGGTGCTGGCCTATTTGAAATCTTTGCCGGGGGTGCTTGATCCGGTTTCCGATCTTAAATACGCCCGCGATGAAGAAGTGGTGACCTTAAACCATGCCAAGTTGGCCGCTGTGGGCCTGACCGCCGCTGATATTGCCGCTACCATCCGCATGGCTTATCAGGGCGACCTTATTTCCTCCATACGCTTTGTCCAGGAGGCGGTGGACATCCGCCTGCAACTTCAATCCCGGGATCGCAAGCGCAAGGACACTTTATTCTCGCTGATGGTGCGTAATCATGAAGGCAAGCTCATTCCCCTGCGCCAATTGATCACCCTCACCCGGCGGCCGGCGCTGCAGGCCATTCGTCACTATTCAGGGCAGCGGGTGGTCACCGTCACGGCCGATGTAGACAATGCCGTCACCACCTCCCAGGAAATCAACCAAAAAGTGCACGACCGCTTCCAGGGGCTTTCCCAGCACTTTCCGGGCATGCGCCTGCTGGCCGGCGGCGAGGCGGAAGAATCGGCGGCGCTCATGAAAAATATGACCAAAGCCGCCATTCTGGCCGTGCTGGCCATTTATTTTATCCTCATCCTGCTGCTGCGTTCCGTGCTCCAGCCGTTGATTATTCTTCTGGCCATTCCCTTTGGCTTGGTCGGGGTCATGCTCGCGTTCTGGTTTCAGGGCATGCCCATTGGTTTCATGGCCCTGCTGGGCATGCTGGGCATGAGCGGCGTGGTGGTCAATGACTCTTTAATTATCCTGAGCTTCATCCATCAATTGGTCGGGGAACGGCAAGAAACCGGCCGGCCCAGCCACGAGACCATCATCGCAGCGGCCACCACCAGGCTGCGGCCCGTGATTCTCACCACCCTGACCACGGCCGTGGCCCTGATACCCACGGCCTATGGCCTGGGCGGCAAGGATTTCTTCGTCCAGCCTATGGTCATGGCCATGCTCTGGGGCATTGTGGTGGCTACCGGCCTGACCCTGCTGTGGGTGCCGACGCTGTATGCGATTGGCCAGGCTATTCGCCAAAAAGTGATAAGCTGGCTTCCGAAAAAACGTGCAGTGTAAAAGGCTGGTGAAAAGACGTGGAAATTAAGGGATTTCCAGCGGCAGCGCCACCGTAAACGCCGTGCCCCGGTCGCGGCCGGGCAAAGGCGAGACCACGGCAATGGTGCCGTGGTGGGCTTCCACGGCCAGTTTGCAGAACGCCAGGCCCAGACCCGTGCCGGAGAGCTGTTTATCCTTGGCATTGACGCGGGCAAAGAGCTCGAAAATTTTGGTGTGGTATTCAGCAGGTATAGGCTCCCCCACATTGGTGACCGTGATCAGCACCCGGTTGTCCTCCTGCGCCAGGTCCACGGTTACCTTGCTGTTGTTGGGCGCGTACTTGATGCTGTTGTTAAGCAGGTTGTTGACAATGCGTTCTATCATGTCGCCGTCCACCTTTTGTTCCAGGTGCTTCCTGGGAGGGGTGAATACCAGCTCCACCTTTTTCGCCTGCGTGGTCCTGCTCATGTTATTCACCGCCTGGGTCAGCAGCCTGACCAGGTCTGTGGCTTCAAGCTTGAGTTGGAATTCCTTGGTTTGCATGCGGCTGATGAAGAGCATCTCTTCCATCATGCGAAAGAGCACCTTGGCCTGATAGTGGGAATCGCTAATAAATTCCTTGAGCATCGGCTCAAGTCCGAGATCTTTCTTCTCCAGAAGCCGCAGGGTGCCCATGACCACGGTGAGCGGATTTTTCATGTCATGCACGATCATGTGGGTCAGGGCTTCCTTGGTTTTGTTCAGTTCCAGCAATTGTTCGGCTTGGTCCTCCAAATGCTGTTTGGACGCTTCCACTTCGCTGGTGCGCTCTTTGACTTTATTCTCCAGATCCTGGTTGAAGTGGGTCAGCTCCTCATTGAGCACCCGTAATTTTTCATTCTGAGCCAGATTATCGGCGATGACCTTTTCATTTTCATTTTGCCGGGTCTCGATTTCCTGCTTGAGCTGGCGGATGCGCACCGTCTGCTTCTTCAGGGCATGACGCAATTCTTCCTCGCTCATGCTTTCAATAGTCACATTGGTTGATGGTTTTTCCGGCATAACGGTCCTGGTTCCCTATATTTAGTTCTCCGCCGGCAAAGCCGGACCAAAAAAGTCGTTTCGCGCCTACCCCTCCGGGCACAGGCCGCCGCAAAGCGCGCAAAGGTAAAGACTTTCTATAAAATAACTTGTCCTGCCGTGGATTATATCAGCATGGAAGAGAGATTTTCTTCCTGTTCCTGAAAATCTTCCAATAAAATTTCCGCATCCACGTCTTCCCAGCCCAAATGGTCCAAGATGGACTTTTCGATGGTCAGCTGCCGTCCGTAATGAAAGCCGTATTTGGCCTGCATCACCAGCTTGTCGGCCAAATAAATAATGGCTGCACTGTTGCGGTGATCCTTGGGCGCCTTCAGGGGGCTGTGATGGTGCTTGAGGGTAACGGCCATGGTTTCCGGCAGGGACCACTTTTCACACATACGGTGCGTAATCGCCGCATGATCGGTTTGAAAAGCCTTTTTTTCCAAATCCAGAATGCCGGCATCGCTGGTTTTCATTTTTTCCAATATCCCATTGAGGACATCCGGATAAAACTGAGCTTCCACCAAGAGGCCCAGATCGTGCAGAATGCCCATGGTAAAAAAGTCTTCGGCCTCGCCGATCTTCAGCCGCCGGGCCGTCATGCGTGCGCAAACCCCCACGCCCACGGAGTGCTGCCATAAGCTCTGGGGACTCATGTTGGCGGTCTCCATCTTTTTGCTGAACAACTCATTGGCACTGGCCTGAAAGGCCAGGCTCTTGACCACATTGATACCCAGAATGGAGAGCGCTGTATGCATGTTGGCTATCTTTTGCGACAAGCCGTAAAAGGCGGAATTGGCCAGACTCAGGATTTTAAAAGAAAAATTGGTATCCATCTTGACGATCTCTTCCAGCTTGGCCAAGTTGGAATTGGGATCATCGATGGTGGCCAAAATCTTGGTCAAGGTCTGAGGCATGGGAAAGACCTTTTCCAGTTTTTTGTCCAATTCCTGAAAATCAATCGCCGTGGTGTCCATAAAGCCGCCCGCCGTCTAAAAAGATGATTGAACTACACTTTTTAGTAACGGCATGGCAGGCCTGGGATTTAGCGGTTAGATATTGTATCAGCAAGATATACGCGTTTTGCGCAGATAATTTTAAAAAACAAAGATCAAAAATTTACTCACGCAAAGCACGCAAAGCCGCAAAGAAAGAAAAGCAAAAGATTGTTAAAGGTTTTAATCTGCAAAAAAAAGATTTAATCTTTCCTTTGCGGCTTTGCGTGCTTTGCGTGAAATATCTTTTTATTTCCGGCTCTGCTGGGTTAGAATTCAAAAATCACATCGCTCAGTCGTTTTCTTATTTCCGCCATGATCCGCTTTTCTTCATCCTCGCTGGGAGCATCGAAGGTGGCGGAAAAGCGCACATAAGCACCGGCATCATCCCAGGGCACGGTGGATATTAATTTTTCCTTTATCAGATATTGTGAAAAATCCTCGGCCGTGGCAAAAGCCGGTCCGCCCTTGACCCCTTTGGGGGCGGGCATGTACAGATAGAAGGTGCCTTGCGGCTTGGCGACTTTGAACCCCAATGCTTGCAAGGTGCCGGCCAGCAAGGCCAGGCGGCGCGAATATTTGTCCCTGGTACGCTCCGTAATTTCAGGATGATCGAGACAGTAAATGCCGGCCTGCTGAATGGCGAGAAACTGACCGGAATCATTGTTGTCCTTGACCGTGGCAAAAGCTTTGACCACCTTTTCATTACCGGTTACAAAAGCCAGACGCCAGCCGGTCATGTTGTAAGCTTTGGAGAGGGATTGAATGGCCACGCCCACCTCCTTGGCGCCGGGCACACTGAGAAAAGACAGGGGCTTTTGCTCATCATACACCAGCGCAGCATAAGCTTCATCGGAGATCACCACCACTTCATTTTTCCCGGCGAACTGCACCACTTGTTCGTAAAAAGCCTTGGTGGCCGCCGCGCCGGTGGGGTTGTTGGGATAATTGAGGTACAGCAGTTTGGCCCGCTGTTTCTGCTCCGGCGTCAGAACCGACAGATCAGGCAGAAACCCACGGGCTTCGGTCAAAGGCAGGCGCACCACTTCCCCGCCCAGCCATTGACTTTGGGTGCCCAGCA
>CAYVTN010000099.1:6853-9042 GCA_964454395.1 uncultured bacterium
ACCGGGCGTGGTCATGAGGGTGATGTCCCCGGGGTTGATAAAGGCGTAGGGCATGAGCGCCAGAGCCGGTTTGGACCCAATGGCATGGACCACTTCACTGACCGGATCCAGGCCCTGCACCCCGAAAACCCGTTCCATATAGCGTACGGCCGCATCTTTAAAGGCCTGGCACCCGTTGTCCGCATAGCCGCGGTTTTCCGGCTTTTGAGCCTCCCGGCAAAGCACTTTCACCACTTCCGGATCCGCCATCCAATCGGGCTCGCCCACGCCCATGTCAATCAGGGGCAGGCCGGGATGAGCCTGCTGGGCTTCCCGTTTGGCCCGTTTAATTTTTTCAAATTTGTAGAGTACCGTGGATTTTCCAAATTGGTTGCCGCCCAGGCGCCGGGCGATTAATTGTTGAATGTAAGTCTCTTCCATTGAGTCACCTTCTTATGGTAATGTGGATCAATACCGTACACTGTTGCCTTGGTTTTTTCAAGCAAAGAATCGGGCGCGCGCTTTTATACTTGTGTCCGGTACCCGAATTTTGTATTACTTATGAGCTACTCAGGTCATTTCGAACATATTGAGCGTCAATAGCGCACCTTGAGCCAATTTGCTTTTTCGGGCTAAGACCAGGGCACAAGACGCCTGCAGCACAGCTGATGCCAGCGGGCTGCGTAAAGCCTTTTGTCAGCAGGGATGAGACCCCGAAGGGGCTCTTCCCCTGGCGCCCGGCCGGGTGCGTTAAAAGCCCGAAAAAGAAAATTGGCCCATGGTGCGCTTCCGGCTTGGCCAGCTTGGATACGCAAAAGACCTGAGTCGTTACATTACTTAAGCCGTGAGCTTAAAATAAAGGATGCTGAGGTCATGTCCCCTGCCTGGCGAAAATCCAAAGAAAGCCTGATCCGTCACATTGAGCTGGTGCGCAAGCAGCGGACCATCCTTTTTTCCGATATTGTTCAGTCCACCAAAATCTGGGCCACCCAGGGAGATATCCAGGGCCGGCTCATGCTCGACCGCCATAATTGGCTGCTTTTTCCGGTAATCAAAAAATTCCGCGGCCGCATTATCAAAACCATCGGCGACGCCATTTTGGCTTCTTTCAAGAATCCCGACCTGGCGGTCAAAGCCGCTGTAGCCATGCAACAAATGCTGGCCAAGGAAAGAGCCTCTAATCCCGGTTTCACTCTGAAAATCCGCATCGGCCTTCATACGGGCCCCACCATCGTGGAGCAGCATGATGTTTTCGGAGATACGGTCAATATTGCCTCCCGCGTGGAAAGCCAGGCCGATCGTTCGGGGATCCTGCTTTCGGAACGCACGGTACAAGCCTTAAAGAAACCTGTGGTGGCTCTGGAGCTCAAATCCTCCTCCAAACTCAAGGGCATCAAGGACCCTATGGACATTTATCATTGCCTGTGGAAGGAGGCGCCGGACTTGCTGGAGGAACTCAGTTTGCCCGCCCGGCTGGCCTTGATCCCCCAGCAACGCACGGAAATGCTCTTTTCCGTCCTGGCCAGCTTGACCGCGCTGGTGGTGCTGTGGTGGCTGTATGGGCGCTACCTGCTGGGCGAGCAGGAGGACCTGGCGCTGATCCTGCTGAATCCCCGGCTGTTGATCACAGACTATCCCCTGTGGCTGGTGCTGGCCGTGGTATTGGCCGGCGCAGCGGTGCTTGCTTTTGAATATCTGCGTCCCTTCTTTTTGATGATGTTGCATGTCCTCAAAGGCGGCTTCGGCTTTCTGTTGATGTTTGGACTGGTCTATGGCGCCCTTAGCCTACTGCCTGTCGGCCTGTCGGCAGGGCTGCACCATCCCTGGTTGAAGTCGCGGCACTTGTTTGTCAGCCCGGTTGCGGCCCGAACCTTGGTTTATGCTGAACCTGATCTCAAGGCCCGGCCCCTGCTCACGGTGAATTACGGCCAATTGCTGCTGCTGGCCGATGTGCAGCAACATGCACAAATCACGTGGAACAAAGTCCTGATTCGCAAGGAACGTTACGGTTGGATCCCCCGGATGCTGCCCCCGGCCCTGGGCGTGGCGGCCAGGCGGGTTACCCGGACTCAGGCTTTTTTATTCCGTCCCCTCGATGCCGCGGCCTTGATAGCAGGGTTGGCCGGTTTTCTGTGGGGTTTCCTGACCTTTCGTTTGCGGCCTGCTTAGGGATGCCTTGCTGAGGCCAGGCTTGCCATTTTTTTGCATAC
>CAYVTN010000100.1:0-8994 GCA_964454395.1 uncultured bacterium
GAGGGATCCCCGGCCATGGTTCCCCCAAGATCAATCCTTTCGCCGCCCACGGCATGCACGGTTAATGCGGTGCCGGGACACGGTCAATTTTTAAATTCAGCTGTTGGTTTTTTCATGTAAGAGTTGCAAAAAAGATCAACCAGCGCCGGGTCAAATTGCTCGCCTGCACACCGTTTTAATTCTTTCAAAGCCTCTTCCACTTCCACGCTGCTACGGTAGGGACGTAAACTCGTCATGGCATCAAAGGCATCTGCAATGGCAATGATCCTTGAAAAAATCGGAATGGCATCTCCTTTGAGGCCATCAGGATAGCCATGGCCATTATACCATTCGTGATGATGACGGATGGTGCGCGCGCCTTCATCCTCAAGAAATTTGATGGGTTTAATGATCATACTGCCCAACTTGGGATGATCTTTAATGGCTTCCCATTCCTTGAAATCAAGTTTGCCCGTTTTTCTTAAGATCTGCCCATCCACCCCCACCTTGCCCACATCGTGAAGCAAAGCCAAGTATTCCAATTTTCGGATATCAGGATAATCCAGCCCCAGAGCCTGGCCGATCAAAGTGGAGTACTCGGTAACGCGGTCGGAATGGCCGTAAGTGTAGGCATCCTTGGTCTCGATGGCTGTAATCAAGGCACGGATAGTTTCACCGAAATGGAGCTGCAATTCGGAATATAATTGGGCGTTTTCAATGGCAATGGCCACCTGATTGGCCAGGGTTTTCACAAATCTGAAATCTTCGGGATAAAATTTGTCATTGATGGTAAACTTGGCCAGCAGAATGGCCCCCACCGTGTGATTTTTACGTTTAAAGGGCACCACCATGAAGGAACGCAGGCCATTATGCGATCCCGGCAAAGTTTTAAAATAGCTTAGTTCAGTGATATCCTCAATCAGCAAGGCTTCATCCTTTTTCAAAACCCACTCCATGGCATAATTATCCAGGATGGAATAACGCCGCGCAACATTTTCGTCCACTGCATAGGAAAGATCCATATCAATATCCTTGGAATCCGGTTTAAATAACACCAGGCGGGCCCGGTCTGCATTGACCGCCTGACGGGTCATTTCCAGGATAATGGATACAATTTTTTTTAATTCCAAGGTGGAGTTGATAATCTTGCCGATTTCATGCAAGATCGCCAATTCAAAAACAGCACGGTCCAGCTTTTGATTCATAATCTTTAAAAAATGATTTTCCTGACCTTGATCTTTGACCGTCTGATTCAGGGCCTGATTACGAGTATTAACCGCCTCGGCGACTGCCGTCTTTAATCGCTCTATGTCAAAAGGTTTGGTGATAAAATCAGCAGCCCCTTCCTTAACCGCATCCACTGCTGAAGGAATGGCGCCATAAGCAGTCAATATAATCACTGGGATTTGATTTTTCCATTCGTTGCGAATAGTCTTTAACAAGGTCAACCCGTTTATTTCGGGCATCCGGATGTCAGTTAAAACCACATCCACAGTGGCATTTTTCAAATACTCCAAGGCTAATTGCCCGTTTTCAACCAAAACAACTTCATGGCCGTCACTTGTTAAAAGGATATTCAAGGATTCCCTTATTCCTTGCTCATCATCCACAACCAGAACAGTTGACATTCTGTGCTCCTTAGTTATGTTCTTTTTCTTCCGAACAAAGTATATAGCAATTTTAAAACCAACTTTTATTCATTTCTCCATTTATTGACATCATTTTAATATTAATAACTATACGTTATAATGACCGAGTATATTGACACAGCACAATATGTTGTGCTAATTTATTTTAGCTCCATATTTATCAACAGTGTGAATAAATTGTTAATAACTGTGAGGATAATTTGTGAAAAAACAGACCATTTTAAATTACACTATTGCCTATTTTAATATGCATGAAATCATTTTTAATAATTGATTAAAACAGGCCTGTTTTTTTATTCATCAATGGTATGATGCGGCTAACTATACTATTTTGATTAAATTTATAATTTCAACACAATTAATATGCTGCTGAAAAACGCGATAGTTTGGTCCAGCCTTATGGTCTTTGCGTAACAGGAATTAACTATATCAGATGATTTCAAATTATCTACTATCAACTAAAAATAGTTCTTTAAATTTAAAGGCTACTATTAAATGTGTCTCTTTTTGCAACCTGCAATATTGTTATATCTACTTTCGCAATTCTCATAATAATCCTATCATTTTTTTACCCTTTCTGACCTTTTTCATTTCTTTATCTTGAACAGCTGCACCTGTTTGGGGCATAATAAGTCACGCTTGCCTCAGGAAGGTGATGTTTTGACGGACACGTTGTTAAAAGCCAAATACGATTATTTAAGCAACATTTTGAAAGAATCAGGCGGGGCGGTCATTGCCTTTTCCGGCGGGGTGGACAGCACCTTTTTAACCCAAACGGCCTGGACCAGCTTGGAAGGCCGTTGTCTGGCCGTGCTGGGCGATGGGCCTACTCTTCCCCGCCGGGAGTTTGTTTCTGCTTTGCAATGGCTCAAGGATAAAGCCATTCCTTATCAGGTCATCGTCTCCGAAGAGCATCAAAAATCCAGTTTCCGCCGCAATACCCAGGACCGCTGTTTCCATTGCAAATTGAATCTTTTCTCAAAAATAAAAAAACTGGCTGAACAACATGGCTATGCAACCGTCATGGAAGGATCCAACACCGATGATTTAAAGGATTTCCGGCCCGGCCGCAAGGCACTGAATCAATTAGGAATTATCAGTCCCATGGTTCAGGCCGGTCTTAGCAAAGCGGATATACGGATTTTGGCCAAAGAAGTTTATCAAGCGGAATGGTCCAACAAGCCGTCCACCGCCTGCCTTGCCACCCGTGTGCCTTATGGGCAGCCCATTACGGTCGATCTTTTGTCCAGGTTGGAAGAAATTGAATCCTTTTTAATCGACCAAGGCTTCCAAATCGTCCGGGCCCGATGGCATAAGGATTTGATCCGGCTCGAGGTAGGACCAAAAGAAATGAAGCGTTTTGAAGACCAGGTTTTCAGAGCAACCGTTGCCAGCAGAATTAAAAACCTGGGGTTCCCTTATGTAGCCCTTGATTTGGAAGGATTTCGCACCGGCAGCGGCAATGAAATCCTAAGATCTTAACAGCTAATTTAGATACTGTATTTCCAACATCTACGTTTTTTTGCAGCTAATGGTGTCCCTATCATAACAATATCTCCACCCGGTCGGGGTGGATTATTTGAGCCGCAGGGGCACAAGCGCCGTGCTCCACCAAATAGAAAAATTTCTCACAGCGTTCACAGAGCGCACTGAAAAAGGCTAAGAAAATAGTGGTGTTGCTTTTCCTCTTTGATCTCTGAGGGCTTTGTGAAAAAATTTTTTTCCCGGCTCTGCCGGTTAAGTTGTTCGCAATCGAAAGAGGCCCGGTATGCACCCTGAAAAACTGGAACAACTGTTGCAAATGGTGGCTCAGGGCAAAAAATCAGTGGCCCAAGCCCGGCAAGAATTAAAACATCTGCCCTTTGAAGACCTGGGATTTGCCAAAACCGATCATCATCGCCATTTGCGCCAGGGTGCGCCGGAAGTCATTTTCGGCCAAAATAAAAGCGTCAAGCAAATCATTGCCATTGCCCGGGCCTTGATTAAAACCAGTGATCATGTGCTGGTGACCAGAGTAGATTCATCTAAAGCCCGTTTGATTAAAGCGTCCGCCCTTCCTGCGGTCTATCACCGGGAAGCTCAAGCCATAGTGATAGGGAAAAAACGCCTGCCTGTTGGCGAAGGCTTGGTGGTTGTGGCTGCTGCCGGAACAGCCGATATTCCAGTGGCCGAGGAAGCAGCGTTAACAGCCCGGCTGCTCAAGGCCAAGGTGGAAAAACTTTATGATGTCGGAGTGGCCGGCATTCATCGCCTGCTGGCTCATACCCAGTTATTGCAACAGGCTCGCTGCATCGTGGCGGTGGCCGGCATGGAAGGCGCCCTGGCTTCTGTCCTGGGCGGGCTGGTGGCCTGCCCAGTAATCGGGGTGCCCACGTCCGTGGGTTATGGCGCCTCTTTTGGAGGAACCAGTGCTTTGCTGACCATGCTTAACTCTTGTGCTCCCAATGTTTCGGTGGTTAATATCGACAATGGCTTTGGCGCAGGATTCAGCGCCGGGCTGATCAATCGCACACTACAGGTTCCTTCTCCAAAAGATCGGTTATCAGGCTGCTGAAAAACCCGATGGGCTTGCTCCATCGGGGCACCCCTTGTAAGAGCCATGCCTGTACCCTACAAAAGATTTATTTTCAGTCCCGCATATTGAAACCTATAATCAGTTTATCTTTTAAAAGTAACTACTCCGGTCATTTCGAACATATTGAGCGTAAATAGCGCAGCTTGGTTCCACAAGAGACCTGAGTAGTTAGTTCCTGTTGCGTAACGGGTTGTTTAAGCAAAAAGGCCCTTTCCTCAACAAGAACTAGTTACTTTTCAAAAACATAAAATCCAGGGTTAACCCATTAAAGTTTTTTTCACTTTGTCGCGATTTCAATGATGACAGTCGTAGAAGGAGACTTTGAGCCCATGCTTGATGGTTTTGACAATTCAATCCCCTCTTCCTATTTCGCACCCATTAATCATGGCCTGGACGCTTCCGCCGGCAGTACGGACCATACTGCTCAAAGCCATCAAAAAGGTCAAAAAAACCAGGAATTAACCCCGGAAGAACAAAAAGAAGTGCAAAAGCTCAAGGCCCGCGACCGGGAAGTGCGCGCCCACGAAGCTGCCCATTTGGCTGCGGCCGGAGGCTTGGCCACCAGCGGCGCTACTTTTGGGTACCAGACCGGCCCGGACGGTATACGCTACGCCGTGGAAGGCGAAGTGCATATTGATGTCAGCCCTGCTTCCACGCCGGAAGCCACGGTTCAAAAAATGGAGCAGGTTAAAAGGTCCGCCTTGGCGCCGGCCCATCCTTCATCCACTGACCAGGCCGTGGCTGCTGAAGCCTCCCAGAGAGAAGCCCAAGCTCGTATGGAACAAACCAAGGAGAAAAGCACGGATGCTCCGGATTCCGACGGAGAATCTCCCAACCAGAAAATCGCTTCTGAAAATCAGGATGCCGCCGTGAAAGAAAACAGCAAGCTTTCCCTCTATCAGGAAAAGCTGCAGCCTCTGGCGGACCATTTTCGCAAATGGATTTAATTTTTCGCCGCCTCACTCCGCATCTCATTTGTCGCAGAAACACCCTTAAAAAATTTTTTTTACTCAACTTTAGCATTTTTTTTCGGGCCCTCAGATCGGGATAAGGTGATGATTGTGTCCCGACGGGTAAGCTTTTCCAAGTGGCCCACCCTTGAGTTCAAGGCTTTTGAGGCAGAAGTCCAACGAGATGGGCCCAAGTTTATCCCGCGCATGCTGGGATTTATTGCACTAACCTGCTTTTTGGCCCGAAAAAGCAAACTTGCTAAAGTTGAGTTTTTATTTGAATCCTGTCCCATATTAGGTTTTAATTTGTAGAAAATGTCCGATTTTCTTTCCGGAGGCAAGATGGCCAACTTACTTTTTCTCGATTGTTTCAGCGGCATCAGCGGCGACATGCTGTTGGCTGCCCTGCTCGATCTGGGCTACAACGAAAAAACACTGCATCGTCACATCCGGGCTTTAAATCCCGGACCTTTCAAACTTAATAAAACCGTGGTGTTACGGCAAGGTCTGCGCGGCCTTCACATCAGTGCACATTGGGGTAAAGCCCATGGTCATGGTCATCGTGCCTATAAAGAGATTGTACGGCTCATCTCCAAAGCCGCCCTGCCGGCAGTGGTTAAAAAAAACGCCTTGGCTGTTTTCAAATTACTGGGCCAAGTGGAAGCCCAATGTCATCAAGTTCCTCTGGCTCAAGTCCACTTCCACGAGCTTGGCGCCCTGGATACGCTCTTTGATATTGTAGGTGTTTGCAGTGCACTGCATGAACTTGATATCAAAGAGGTCCTGGCCTCTCCCATCAATGTAGGCACCGGCTTGATTAAAAGCGCCCACGGCCGTTTGCCCGTACCGGCGCCGGCAGTTTCCGCCCTTTTGCAGGGATATCCTGTTTATAACCTCGGCCCTCGTGCTGAATTAACCACGCCCACCGGTGCCGCCCTGGTACGTCATTTTTCCCAACCGGCGCCGCAGTTGCCGTCGGCCTGGTTTAAGGCTCAGGGCTACGGCGCCGGCACGATAAATTTTAAAGACCATCCCAATCTTTTGCGGGTTTTTCTTCTCGGCGGATCAACGTCCCCGGCTGCCGCGGAATCAACCATCATGCTTAAGACCAACATTGATGATCAATCTCCTGAGGTGATGTCCTATATTAGTGATTTACTCATGAAAAACAAGGCCCTTGATGTTGCCATCGTGCCTATTCAAATGAAGAAAAACCGGCTGGGCATGCAATTGGAAGTGATGTGCACCAAAGAGCAGGCAGGAATGCTGGCCAACCTTATTCTGCAGGAGACCACCACACTGGGGGTTAGGATGGAAGAATGTCAACGATGGGTGCTGGACCGGCGTATCGAGACCGTATTGGTTAAGGGACAACCCATCAGGGTTAAGGCAGCCTTTTGGGGAGATCGATTATTAAAAGCCAAGCCCGAGGCCGCTGATGTTCAAAAAGCCGCCCGGCGCTTAAAGACTCCTTTGCATGAAGTACTATCCCTGGTCCGCCAAAAGATAGCCGGGGGCTTCCCCCGGACAAAAACTGTAATGTGATCGATCATCAGGGAACAAAAATCCCCTCTAAATCAATCAAGGGCGCAGGCAATGTTGGTGACAGGAAATGAGTGGTGGTGTTAGGACGTTTGCGTTTCCGGGCCGGAGGCATAATCCTCCATCATTGGTCTACTCAGACCTCGCAGGATATCCGGCAAGGCTTTGTTTTGTCACGGCCGGCAATGATGGAGAGCCTTGATAAAGGCTCCATCAACCCATCATTCATGGGATTAGGTATATACCATCATCCATGTCGACAACATTAAAGTTGAGAAGAACACCATAGGACATGCCATTTTCCCGTACATAATCCCGGATGTAATTGTGATCCAATTGGCAGCGCACCTTGCTCTGGTGGCGTAATGACAACGCAATCGTCTTGTCGATAATTAAATCGGGAATGCTGTATTTCACCAATAGATTAAAATGGTTGGCCATCGTGGGATTGTTGGCCTGTTCCACCTCATAGCCTTGAGCACGAAGTTTTGCCACGAGGCGGTCTTGCACTATTGGCAATTCTTCTTTTTGAACCCCTTTCTCGTTGAACAACGCTTTGAAAAAATTCAGCAGATTTTGCATTTTTGGTGATAACTGCTTTTTGCTAATCATGGCTCTTCACCTCTCTCGCATGCTATTAAAGTAGCAGTAATCCTAAACATCAATGATTAGCGTTATATGACGAATCATTTAGTTGGATATGAGTTCAGAAATTGCGCCATTTGGCGTAAATCAGTTCATCATGAATATGCCCATCTTTCAAAATGCTCTTTTTCAAAGTACATTCCCATTGGTACCCTGCTTTTTGAAGTACTTTTCGGGAGGCGTGATTGTATTCAAAAACACTGCCATAAATACGATGAACATGGGCAAAAAGCTCAAACGCATAATCCGTAAAACGTTTGACTGCAGCTGTGGCGATCCCTCTTCCCCAATAAGGTTCTCCCAACCAGTAGCCGATTTCAGCATTGATGTTGTAAACATCTTTCTTTAGTTCGACACCAATACTGCCCAAGAGGGTATTTTCTTCAGCAATAGCAAACCAACGCCGTGGTTTTTGTCGGCGACAGGCCATTATCCAAATCGCTGCATGCTGTTCGGTGTAGGGATGGGGAAATAGGTCCTTCAAATTAATCCAGATTTTCCGGTTGTTGGCGATACTCTGTAATTGTTCGACATCCGAAGATCGCCATTCACGAATGACAATGGATGAGTCTTCAACAATGGGAAGAGTAATGGGTCGGTTCGGCACTGGTAACGCCCTCCATGGAAAATCACCCTTACCTTAGATCAATACTATAAAATGATCAAGTAAATCCTTAGATATTTCAAGGCATCAGACCGGTTTCGCTGACGGCATTTTGGAAGGTATTTTTGATCTCGTCCTGAGTGGCTATCAAAAGGGGTTCATCAATAGCCAAAGCGGTTACAAACAATTCTTGTGCTTCCTGATCCCTGACCGTGGTGCCTGCACTCATGCCTAATTTGGCGACTAAAGCATTGGCCAATTGGACGGTTTTTAGTATGGGCTTCCCCTCTGGAGACAGGCGATGGTGATTGGCCACCGTTTCAACCAACTCGTCGGGCAATCTCCAATGGGTGGCGATATCGATTCCAAGGGTCACGTGATTGGTTCTCATCACTTTTTCTTCTGCTTCCACGTAAGTGCATCCTTGTTCCTGGGCCGTTTGGTTGATGAGCTCGTTGGTTTCATCGTAGGTGAGATGACGGGCAATTAGTATTTTGCCGATATCATGAATTACAGCCGCCGAATAGGCACCCGAAGGCAATTCCCATTTCAACTTATCCACAATGATTCTGGCAGCCAAAGCTGTGCTCATACTATGTCGCCAAAGCACGTTTTCGCTTATATCCACTTTGCCTAAAACTTTACGCATGGTGGCCATCATATGCACCCCCAGCGCCAATTGCAAAATATTGTCCGCCCCCAGCCTGGTGGCTGCCTTTTCCACAGTGGTAATGGTTGTTTGACTTTGACTCCAGGACGAATTGGCCCAGCGCAAGACACTTGCTGTAAGCACCGGATCCATTTCTATAATCTTTTTATATTCTTTGACGCCCACTACAGAATCAGCAATCATTTCAGTCAATTTCATTACTGAAATGGGCAGTGGTGGCAAGCTAAGTATGTCCGAAGGTTTTATCGTTTCCATGCGCACCCAACTGTTATTAGTTAACTTTCATCATTATTATCGGCTTTTGCAGAGTAAAGCTAAGCAAGGCCGGCTAGGAGTCTGTCGGACTTAAAATCATTAAAAACCTTATGTATGTTGCGTCT
>CAYVTN010000101.1:0-8949 GCA_964454395.1 uncultured bacterium
CCTGACCGGCGGCGCCGGGGTGGATTACACTACCTCCACCATTACCTTTAATCCGGCAGTGACAGGCAGTACCACTCAAGACGGCAGTGATATTAAGTTTGTTCCCACAAGCAACAACTGGGGACTGTTCCTGAATGCTACAACCTATACCGTTGCGGTTACTGTTTGTGATCTGGTAGGCAATACGCGCACCAACAACACCTATCAGTTCACTGTTGACCGCACGCCGCCCAATGCCTCAGCCATTCATTGGAGCGCGCCTTTGGACAACAATTGGGTGGGCCAGGGATTAAATTCCATTTGGGCGATCGTGAGTGATGCCAGTTCGGGCATTGACTGGACCAACAGCACCATAGTTGTTTCCAACGGTATTGGCGGCACCAATTCCAACAATGCGTCTAACCGCATTAATTTCATACCCACCAATGGCTGGGATCCGGGAGATTTTAATAATAATACAAATTATACCATCACCACGACCATCTATGACAAAGCGGGCAACAGCAAGGTGGATACAGCCAACTTTAATTTTGACTATGATTCACCGGTGATCAGTGATATTACCTGGAAAAATCCGGTGGATGGCGTTTATGTCGGTCCCTCGCTGAACCAGATCAGGGCCCTTTATACGGAATCAGGCGGATCGGGCATTAATTGGTCAAAGTGCACCTTCACAGTGGGCACGATTCCGGGAACTTTTTCAACTTCCGGATCACCTATTGATTTCACCCCTACCAACGGCTGGCCGGAGACGGATGGAACAAATCCCCATGATTTTGTACACAACACCTTTTATAATATTACAGTCACCCTTTATGATAATGCCGATAATTCCGTCACTCTCGCGGAACACTTCCGGTTCGACTACCAGGCGCCGGCCCTTAGCCGGATACGCTGGCAATATCCCAACCGGTCTTCCGAACCGGACTACGGCATCTCTTATTTTATGGGCGCCGATTTGCAGCGAATATGGGCCGACTTCAATGACTCGATTACAGTTACCGATTCCACGGATCCTGTGGATCAGGGTGCAGGTAAAACCGAAATTATTATTACCCCCAACCCTGCAGGCGGAAGCCAAAGTTATTCAGTGGACGGACAAGGCCGTACCAACCATATGCAATGGGATGTCAGCGCCGGCGACTTTACCAACGGCACCCTGTACACCATTACTGTCAATCTTCATGACAAAGCCGGCAATAGCGCAAGTTATACCCGTGAATTTAAAAAGGACGACACGGATCCCGGCATCACCAATGTCAGCACCAGCGACGGCACCATTTACAACACTGGTTATAACGGCGGCGGCACTTACGTGATGATGCGCGGCAGCCATGTGCCGCTCAATCCCAATCCTTTTACAGTGGCGATCAGTGACGGCCCCAATGATTTTAATTTCCCAAGCACGACCCGCTATTCCCTCAATGCCGATGGTTTGGCCCCCAACGGCGGCACTGATCAAAAGTCCCGGATCAGGGTTTACAGCCTGGAAGGCGCAGGGCTTATCAGCAATGATAATGACGATAATTATACGGCCTTGTCAGCAAACACTTATCAAGGCACACTGACCATCCCCGGTTTCCCCTCCACGGACGGCTTATATGCTGTTTCCACAACGGCCCGCGACTGGGCCTATTATTCCTCCAATCCCACCCATAACTACGGAAACAATCTCTCAATCTTTCTGGTGGATGACACATCGCCCGCCACGACCGAGGCCTTTCCGCCCCAGGATACGGCCAGCTACTATGTGAACAGCGGCCGCACTTATTTGAGAACCACTGATATGACGGTATACCCCAAACTGGTATCCGTCACTGCCAGTGATACCCCGGAAGACCGGCTCACCAATTTATTCGGGCGGCGCCTGGATTTTGCCAACTCCGCGGTACCCCTCTTGAATCCGGATGGTAATGCGCGTACGTTATCAGGGCTCTCCTGGACCCAGCCGGCGCCGGTCACGGATTTAAACAATAATTTTGTCGCCACCATTGCGCAAACCGACAATCCGCCCATCTATCCGGTGCCGGAATGGAGGAGCAACACCATTGAAGGACGGTATACGGTTCATGTTCATCTGGAAGACCGCATCACCTCCAATTTCGGCACCGCCAATACCAGTGATGCGGATTATTATTTCTTCAATGATGTAACTCCGCCGCGCATGGTGTCATGGAATCCGTTTTCCTCGATACCCTTGGCGGATTCCTATACATCCAATTTCTCCAATGTGCAGATAAGCATTTACGATCCGGACCTGCGCGACGGGTATCCGGGATCAGGGGTGGACCTGGATCATTGCCGGGTTGATTTATATATGACGCTGACGGACAGAGACCATTCCAACGGGTTCTGGATCAATCCTGGCAATAGCCCCATCGCTTCTGCCGGTCCCTTTGTTGGGCCTCAGGGACAGTCCTTGAATAATCAGCCTATCGAGGTATTTCTTGTCAATGAAATTGACAAGAATTATCCTATTGAGCAACGCTTTGGACGAAAAATCTTTTACAAAGTGGCGGACAGCACCATTGCAGGCGACGGCTCCATTAATGTTACCGCGCTAAGCGCCCCGGGCACCTATGTCGTGGGATGGAAAATTCCCTCAACCTATGCCCATGACAGTACCAGTGTTATCGGCGCCCTTCCCAATCAGCCGATTACCAAGGACGGGTATTATTTCTCCAATAACTATGTCGCCGATATGGTGGGCAATACCAGCCAGGTCGAGAGTATTAACTTTAATTATCAGTCTCCCGGCGGGGCGCTGACGCTGACCTCGGACAAAGCTATTATTGCCGCTGACGGCAGCTCCACTGCCACAGTGCGGTCGTCGCCGATTTACCTGAGAGGCAGCACCAGTACGGTCGTGCAGGACGGCACCTTGGTGACGGTCAGCGCGTCATTGGGGCAAATCATTACCCCTGATGAAGACACCTTGATGCCCGGGGTACAGGTCTCGACTTCAGGCGGGGTGGCTACCTTTGTGGTTCGCAGCATCGCCGGTCAGGCCGGGCCGGTCACCTTGAGGGTAAAATCTGTTTCAGGAACAGCGGACAGCGGTGATGTCAACGGACTTCTGGAAATCATGTTGTCCACCTTATCCAACCTGTCCCTGCAAGTGGAGCCGGCCATGGAAAAGCTCGCGGCAGCCTATACCATTACCGCCACCAGCAATAAAATACTGCCTCTGACAGCGGATGTTGATGAAATGACCATTACCTTTGGCAAAGGCACCCTGTTGCCGGCCGTCATTCCCGGCGGGGCCATTCGCGTCAACAACACGGATGTGGCCACGGCCACGGTGGCCGACAATGTATTGACATTGTTGCTGCCGGTCACCATTCCCATTAATTCCACCATCAGTGTTGACATTCCCAAAAGTACCGGCCTCATTAACCCGCCCTCGGGAGTGTACACCCTGTCCATGGCGACCACTCAGGATCAGGTGGCGGCCACCTTCAGCTATGACATCATCATCAGCATCGACGACCAGGAGGTTATTCCGGCGCCTAATCCCAGTGGAACCGGCCGCATGCGGTTCTTCTTTAATCTGCAGGGACCGGGGCAGGCGGAGCTTATGATATTGAACTTGAAAGGCGACCGGATCTCGCGGGTGAGAAATCATTACAGCGCCGCCAAAAAGGGTGAAGTCATTGATTGGGATACTTCGGCCATTGCCCCCGGGATTTACTGGGCGGTTTTAACCATTAAATATGATGACGGGCACAAAAAAGTTTATAACAAGAAAAAAGTGGTGATTATTCCCTAGGAGGCCGAGCAATTAGTTGCTGTATTAGGAAGAAATACGTTTTCAGTGCAGAGATTAAATTGGAATGAAAAAATAAACAAAGGCTTTACCACCAGGGCGCAAAGGCACGAAGGCATACAAAGGAAAAGCAAGGCTGATAGCGGGAAAAGAGAAAAACTGAGAGTAACAAGGAATTTGACCATGAAAAATTCCTTGGTGAACCTTTGTGCCTTGGTGGTGAATCATTTTTATTCCGGCTTGGCCGGCTTGTATACTTGCTGAGCAAATTGACTGCATCAGATACGGAGGCAGGCGTGTGAGAAATCATCAGAGCAAACGAAAAACCATCATCATCGACCCCGATTTTCAAGTCAAACTTGCTTTTTGGGGCAGCATCATCACTTTGGCGGAAGTGGTGGTGGGCTGCGTGATCGTAATGCTGGTGGCGCTGACCAATTCCAATTTGTCCAATCCCGAACGGGTGGACTTCTTTTACAAACTGATCGGCATCATCGGTGGCATTGTGCTGGTCATGACGGCACTGAATTTTGTCATCGGGTTGCTGTTTTCACATCGCATTGCCGGTCCGGTTTACCGCCTGAAAAAGGCGATGGAACAAGTTGGCGAAGGGGATTTATCCCTGCTGATCAGATTGCGCAGTGGCGATGAATTGCATGAACTCAAAGATGCCTTTAATGATATGGTCAGCAACCTGAGGGACAAGGTCAAGGAGATTGACCGCCGGTTGAATCAGCCGGCCCAAGAGAAAAAAAAGAAGTCTGCGGCCACCGGAAAAAAGAAGGCCGCCGCCAAGGCAAAAGGAGAGCAACCGCCTGCGTTGGTGTGGCCTTTTAAACTGGATTAGATCTGTGCCGGCAAGATATACGTCTTGGGCGCATATCGTTTTTATTGGCGGAAGTTCACAATGAGGATTTTTCTCACGCAAAGCCGCCAAGACGCAAAGAAAAAAACAAAGAATGCTTGAAGGTTTTAATTCCAAAAAGATTTTTTCCTTTGCGCTTTGGCAGCTTTGCGTGAGACAGATTTTTTATTCCGGCTTGGCCGGCTTAGGAGTTGGCGATGAAACAGATAACTTGCTATGGCAAACATGAAAGACCCGGAAGTCCTCACCACGGTTGTATTATGAAGATAGCCTGGCTGATGTTGATTTGCGGGGCATGTCTGCTGCCGTTGACCGGATCAGCCTACGACAGCCTGGCCGACCGTTTGTTTGATCCCCGCCTGCCGGCCACGACCATTGGCGCCGGTGCCTTGGCAGGATCACAGCAGGATGTTGCGGCGGTATTCGGCAATCCCGCTTTTTTAACCACATTAAAAGAGATGCAGTTGAGTCTCGGGGCGGGCCTGTTGACGGGCAATCATATTGGCGCCGTTTTTGCCATGGCGCAACCCATTCCTTTGGCCGGGAAATTGGGATTGGGGTTGACTTCGATTACGCCGCACGATCCCGGAGCGGACGATCCATTTCAAGCTGATGAACAAAGTCTGATAGCGGCTTATGGTTACGAGATTTTGCCTTGGATGAGCGTTGGGGTCCGTTTTCGCGAGATTCGTACCCAGACGCCAACCACCGCCAAATCAGGCGAAGGATTGGATCTGGGATTCAAATTCAATTATGATTATTACTGGCTGGGGGTTGCGGGCATCAATCTGTTGCAGCCCGGGATCGACACGGCCTTGGAGGATGTGGCCTATCCCCGGCGCGTAATCGCCGACCTGGGGGCCGAATGGCCCGGAGTTCTGCGAACCATGATTGAATTCAGCCAGGACTTTGGCGATAATGCCGGAAACCGTATGGCCTGGGGCGTGGAAAGTGATTTTTCCGATGCCCTGACCGTGCGGGCCGGCGCGGATCTTCAGGCCGTTTATGCCGGTTTGGGAACCATGATGAACAATTGGCAATTGGATTATGCCGGCCGCTATGACCTCGAGCAACAAACCTTTGCCCATTGGCTGAGTTTGGGCGTGCATTTTGGCGCTTATGAAGTGAGTTTAAGCTTGAATTCGCCGTTTTTGACCAAAGGCGGAAGGAACAATGTGGTTCTGATCAGAGTCCATCATCATCGTGATAAAGTCTTCAAAAAATGGATCTTCAAAGTAATCAATGCCCAAGGCTACCTGGTGTATCAAACCGTTGGAAAAAACCTGTTGCCCGGGGAATTAAGGTGGGAGGGACGTAATGCCCGCCAAAGGATGGTGCCCGACGGGGAGTACTGGGCCTATATTGAAGGAATGGATATTGAAGGCAACCGGCTGGAAACCAACCAGGTGCGTATTCAGGTCTTTACCCGGCGGACCACCAATTTTATTCAGGTCAAGTAGACCGGATGGCCATGGAGATGGAGAAAGACCGCGATCGTTTGGAACAAAGCTTAAGAGCAATCGGATTAATGGACAATAAGGGGAGCGGCATGGTGATTAACAACCAAGAAGCTAACAAATCTAAAAAGACAAAAGGCTTGCTACTGATGATGATAGCGGTTCTGCTGGTGGGCTTGGTGAATAACCAGGGCGTCTGCAGTCCGGCGGCTGAAGCAAGGGCATGGATCAACCTGGTCAAGGGCATGATCGTTGCCCCCGAGGGCAGCACCACTTTGCAGAAAGCGGTCAGCTTCTTTAATCATTATCCGAGAAGCGCCAACCGCGGCACCGTGGAGTATATGATTGCCGAGATAAATTTTAACCAGAAGCGTTATAAGAACGCGATCAATTATTACCGGCAGATCGTGAGCAGCCAGGATCCGGCTATGGCCGTATTGAAGGAAAGCGCCTTGTTCCGGGCCGGAGAATGTTATTTTAACAGTGGTGACGCCCTCAAAGCCAACCAGATGTGGGAAGTCCTGCTTTCCCGTTTCCCCAAAACTTATTTGCGGGCGGAAGTTGAAGCCAATCGGTGTCAGTTGCTGCTGAAAAAAGGCGAGTACCAGCAGGCAGAGCAACACTATCGTTCTTTATTATCCCGCTATCCCCATTACCGGGAACGGGACGGCATTGTGGCCGGACTGGCCCAGATTGATTTTGCCTATGGGAAATATGATCAGGTATTAAAACGCCTGCAGAATCGCCGGACACCGGAAGCTCTATACTTGAAAGGCCGTGCCTTGTTCGCGTTGAACCGTTTCCAGGAAGCCGCGAATTATTTTGACAAGATTGTCAAATACCACAGCCACCACCCCTACGCGTTTAACGCCACTTATTTAAAAGCAGAGGCCTTTTTTCAAAATAAGAATGATTCGGCGGCCATGTTGGCCTTTAAGGATTTTTTGGCGCGCTACGGCCATACACCCTTGGCCGCTTTTGCCAACTTCAAGATGGCCGCGGTGCTGTTGCGCCTGGGAAAATACAAGCAAGCGCTGGTCTATAGCCAGAGACTGGTCAAGGATCAAAATCATGTGTTGATCGGTTTTTTGTGGAAGTATTTGAACGCAGAAATCATGGTGGGCTTAAAGCGGTATGATCAAGCCGGAACCTATTACCGGCAAATTTTAGCCAGCTCGCCTCCGGAGAATATTTATGAACCCTGCTTGATTAAATATGCCTGGGTATTGTATAAAAACGGCCAATATCAAAACGCCATCAATACGGCCTACCGGTACCTGCAATCTTTTGGAGGACGGGACCGGGCGATTCTGGCCCAGTTCATTATTGCCAACAGCTATTATTTTACCAGGAACTATACCAAGGCTATCAAGACTTATCATGATGTCTTGATGATGCACAAATACTCCAGCTTTTTGGAAATTGCCTTGATTCAGATGCAAATCACCTATATGCATGCCAACCAAATCAACCAGATTATTTCCCAAACCGCTTCCATCGTCAATGCCATGGAAAAGAATATCAAACCCGTGAACCGCAATTACCGGGCCATGGCGTTGTATTTTCTGGCCGAAGCGTATTACCGGGAGCACCAGCCCCGGAATGCGATTGCCTTGTATGAAAAAATTTCAACCAAGTATTGGGATACCACGGCCATGGCCTATGCCAAAGAGTCGCTGGTCTGGTCGCTGTTTTCCGAGGAACGTTATGATGACGCCCTGGCCGAAGCGGGAAAAGTCATCAGGGACCGGCGGATTGATAAAAGTGTCCGTGAATCCATCGAACTGGTCAAAGGCCATTGCCTGTTCAATCTTAAAAACTACAAAGCCGCGCTCGGCATCTACCAGCGATGGTTAAGAAAAAATCCGCGCAACAAGACCCGCTTGCAGGTGCAATACCTTATGGGGCTGGCCTACTACCGGATGAAGTATTATAAGAATGCCCTGACCATATGGGGCAAGATCATTGACAGACCCCAGCGCAATGAATATACGCTGGAAGCCCTCCTCAAGGTGGCCGATGCCTTGTTTCGCGGCGGGGATTACAGCCGGGCGATCCATTATTACCGGCTGTTTATCACCCGTTACCCCAAGAACTCTTCGGTGGCCCTGGCTCATCTAAGAATCGCCCAGTCCTATTACAACCTGCAAGAGGACCAAAAAGCCATCGCTGAATACAACTACTTTATCAAGGCTTTCCCCAACGATGAAAGTCTGGACACCGCCAAGGAAGGGATTGAAAATACCATTTTCCGTTCCGTCAAGAAACATCCCGGAGTCGCAGCGCAACGGCGGTTTTTGGCCCGCTATCCCAAGAGCAAATTTTCCGACCAAGTCCAGTATCAATTGGCGGAAAGTTTTTATAAGGCCAAGAAGTTTGCCGAGGCGATCCCCGAGTTCAACCGTCTGATCCTCAATTATCCGGGCAGTGAAGCCGTTGCCAACGCCATGTTTTACCTGGGCGATTGTTATGATCAATTGAAGCGCCTGCCCGACGCCACCTCAACCTATTCCATGTTTACGGAAACCTATCCCAAAAACGATCTGATGCCCGAAGTGTTGAGCCGGCTGGCGGCTGATCATTACCTGATGAAAAATTACGAGGAAGCCATTAAGGTTTACCGTAAAATCGTGGACAGCTATCCGGTGAAACCCTATGTCGAGGATGCGCTTTATAATATTGCCGTGGTCTACGATAAAATGAACCGGCCCAGTGAAGCCATGGCCATGTATATGGATTTTGTCGCCCGCTATCCCAGGAATGCTCACACCCCGGACGCCCGGATTCAAATCGGGATCTACTATGAAGATCAGCAGCTCTGGGATCTGGCCCTTAATTCCTTTAGGCAGGCCATGACCGGA
>CAYVTN010000102.1:0-8917 GCA_964454395.1 uncultured bacterium
GCAACATACATAAGGTTTTTAATGATTTTAAGTCCGACAGACTCCTAGTGTAGTGTCTCTTAAATGAAGGTGCTCAACTGATAGGGCACAAACAGCGTGAGGCACTACACTGGATGTCATTTGTTTAGATTAAGAGGATGAGCCAGGTCAGGAGGCCACGCGCAATAATTCCTCGTAAGACGTTTGGCCGGTGGCCACTTTTTTCGCCACCAGGGCTTTAAGGGATATGAACCCCGGCGTTTCCAAAATGGTTTTGCGTATAAGGGACGCGGGCGTCTTGTTGATGATGGCCTCGCGCAGGTTTTCCTTGATTGGAATAATTTCAAACACAGCCTGCCTGCCGCGATAACCGGTTTTGGAACAGGCATCACAACCTTTGCCCCGGTATAAGGCGGCTTTTCCGCCCAGGCCCAAATATTTGGCAATGCCGGCAGGGGCTTCATAGGCTTCCTTGCATTTCGGGCAAATCGTCCGCACCAGCCGTTGATTGACAATGGCCGTGAGGGCCGAACCCAGCAGATAAGGCTCAATGCCCATATTGATGATGTATTGAATGGCGGAGACGGGATCATTGCTATGCATGGTGGAAATAACCATGTGACCGGTGGGCACGGCGTCCAGAACCTGGCGTGTTGTATCCAGATCGTGCATCTCACCGACCAGCAGCACATCCGAATCCTGATCCAGCATGGACCGGACCGCGGCCGCATAATTAACGCCTTTATGCTCGTTGATCACCACTTGGTTGACGCCCGGAAGGGAGTAATCCACGTTTTCATCCACGGCACTGACATTTTTAGTTGGCTTGTTTAAAGCATTAAGCGTGGCGTAAGAGGTAATGGTCTTGCCGCTGGCTTTGGGACCCACAATTAAAACCAGGCCGTAGGGTTGTTGAATGATGCGCCGATACAAGTCGTATTGCGCCGGTTCCATACCCAGCTTGTCCAGATCCAAAATGGTATTTTCCACATTGAGCAAATGCATGACCACTTTTTCACCCCACATGGTGGGGGCGATCAGAATGGAAAGGGAAACATCCTTGCCTGGGATTTTCAGGCGCATGCGTCCCCGCTGGGCCAGCCCCTTGACCTGCTGATCCATCTCAGCCATGACTTTTAAACGCCCTGCCAAGGCATTGGCCAATGACCGGGGCGGCGACTGCACTTCCTGTAAAATGCCGTCGATACGCCAGCGAATCCTAAAAGACGTTTCATAGGGTTCAAAATGAATGTCCGTAGCGCCGACTTTATTGGCTTCCACCAGCACGCTGGTTAAGAAGTTAATGACCGGTGTATCACCGCCGGCACCGCCGGCCGAGATGGTGGGAATGGAAGAAGCCATGGTGGTGGACACCTCCTGAACCTGGGAAGCCGCGGCCTGGGCCGTTGCATCCATGCTTGCAACTTTGCTGTAGTCAGGCGTGGCCGCGGGACCGGGGGCACTGAAGCCTCCTCCGCTCATGCCGGCGGGGGATTCCCCAAAGGCGTCGTCCGATTTGGATGATTTCACCAATTCGCCTGTTTCCTCTTCCTTAAAACCAAAATAGTTGTCCACGGCCTGCTTGATCTCCTTTTCCGAGGACAAGCGCAGCTCCAAATCACAGCGGGTGGCCAGCTTGATGTCGTCTGTGACAAAAACATTGGTGGGATCGGCCATGGCCAGAATCAAGGTATTGCCTTTTTTATCCACCGGAATAACGTGCTGGCTGCGCATCAGCTGTTCGGGAATAAGTTTCAATAAAGCCTTGGAAATATTTTTCATTTCCGAGAGGGAGACGTAAGGCACGCCCATTTGATTGCCCAAAAAAGCCATCAGGACTTCCAAGGTGACATAACCTTTACGCACCAATACTTCACCGACTTTTTCGCCCGTGACTTTTTGTTCCTGAAGGCATTCCTCCAATTGATCCTTGGTGATAATGTCTTCATCGAGAAGCATTTCACCAATGCGGTGCCCTTTGCTTGTCGCCATGTGCTTGCCTCCTCTGCCGGCGGGAAAATAAAAGATTAATTTATCAGTAACTCAGATGATCTATCAGCGAGAACACCCACGTAGCGTAGATAATTAAAGCTGTATGTAACCCGTATGGGCGCGGCACGGCGCGCCGTGCCCATACGTCACGAATAATACGTAAAGTAAAGGCGATACCCGATTTAAGGGTACAATACGCCCCACAAAGTTCCGGCACTGCCGACTTAGCCTGATAACATCATCGCCCCATTGTCAAGGGCTTGCTTTTGCGCCCATAACGAACCGGTGAATGCTCAGCTGCCGAACAATCCAAACAGGCCTTTTTTCTTCTCCTGTTTCTTTAGTTCACCTTCATCCGGGTTCTCCGGTTTTTTCCACTTCCTGATAATCCACGGATTGCCCTTTTTCAAAGGTTTTATGCTTGCTGGGATCGTGACGATCCGGCATTTTCATCTCCGCCTGTTCCTTGGAACTGCGGTTGATCTCGGCCTCGGTGAGCCCCGAGTTGGGCGTAATTTTAATGGCCTGTTCCTTGCCGCTGCCGAGGTCGGTGGCCGAAACCCTGACGATGCCGTTGGCATCCACGTCAAAAGCCACCTCGATTTGCGGAACTTCACGCGGCGCCGGAGGAATGCCCACCAAATCAAAGGTGCCGATCAATTTGTTGTCCGCGGCCATGGGTTTTTCACCCTGGTAGACTTGAATGCGCACAAAGGTCTGGTTATCTTTAGCCGTAGAAAATATCTCGCTCTTGCGAACGGGAATGGTGGAATTTTTTTCGATGATTTTCGACATCATGCCGCCTTCCGTCCTGATCCCCAGGGAGAAAGGCGTGACGTCGAGCAGCAGGATATCGCGAATATTGCCTTTAAGCACGGAGGCTTGAATGGCTGCGCCGGCGGCCACGGTTTCATCGGGATTGACACCGGGATAAGGGTCCTTGCCAAACAAACGCCTGACCATTTCCCGGACCCTGGGGATGCGGGTGCTGCCGCCTACCAGAACCACCTCGTCAATATCGCTGGGCCGCAGGCCGGCATCTTTCAAGGCTTCTTCACAAGGCGCAATCGTGGCTTGAACCAGGTCCTTGGTCAGGTCTTCGAATTTGGCGCGCGACAGTTTGGCATTTAAATGTTTGGGTCCGCTGCTGTCATTGGCCACGAAAGGCAGGGTGAGTTCCGCCACGGTTTTTCCCGAGAGTTCGCATTTGGCTTTTTCCGCGGCTTCCTTCAAACGCTGGAGGGCGATCCGGTCTTCCCGCAGATCCACCTTTTCCTGTTTTTTAAATTCCACGATCAACCAATCAATGATTTTTTGATCAAAATCATCACCACCCAAATGGGTGTCTCCGGAAGAGGCCTTGACTTCAAACACGCCGTTGCCCAATTCGAGAATGCTGATATCAAAAGTGCCCCCGCCCAAGTCATAGATGGCAATTTTACGCTTGGTCTTGCGGTCAAACCCGGAGGCCAGCGACGCCGCCGTGGGCTCATTGATGATGCGCAGTACATCCAGACCGGCAATTTTACCGGCATCTTTGGTGGCCTGGCGCTGGCTGTCATTAAAGTAGGCCGGGCAGGTAATCACCGCTTTCTCAATTTTTTCGCCCAGAAATTTTTCCGCGTCCTGCTTGATTTTTCTAAGGATCATGGCCGAAATTTCGGGAGGGGAATACAATTTTTCCCGAACGGTAACCCGCACATCGCCGTTGGAGGCCGAGGTCAATTGATAAGGCATCAATTCGATATCTTTTTGCACCACCGGATCGTCCAGCTTCAACCCCATAAAGCGTTTGACCGAGTAGATGGTGGATTCCGGATTAATAACCTCTTGCCGTTTGGCCTGTTCCCCCACCACCAATTCCCCGTCCTTCATGATGCTGACCACGGAAGGGGTGGTGCGCATGCCTTCTGCATTGGGGATAATGACCAGTTCATTATCCTGCATGATGGCCGCGCAGGAATTGGTCGTTCCCAAATCAATACCAATGATCTTTGACATAACCGCCGCCTTTCTTTATCTGCCCGGCTTTGGCCAAAGCCGGGTTTATCAACTCACTTTTTCATCAGATCAGCCAGCCGCCGCAAGGTGCGCACGATTTCCTGATCTTTGGGAAGAAGCTCCTTGACTTTCTCGAATTGCTGCCGGGCCTCGGTAAATTTCCTCATTTCCACGAAACACAATCCCCGATTATATAATGCTTCCGGAAATTTCGGGTATTTTTCCAGCGCTTCCTGAAATTTTTCCAGGGCTTTGGCTTTTTGCTTGGCATAAAGCGCCACCCCGGCGCCAAAGTATTGCCGGGCCAATTCGTAAGCCTTTTTCTGTTTCCCTTGAAAAAACATAAACTTCCTGTCTTGGGCCTTTTTTTTCAAAGGACAATAAATTTGAAAGTTGTGAATCTTTCTTTTTTCCGGATTGGAAAGCCACTGGTAGGCTTCCACCACCTTGGACGTCATTTCATGGGCCCATTGGGCGCGGTCGGGGTTGTGATCCGGATGATATTTATACAACAGCATCCGGTAATTGGTCTCGATCTCTTCAGCCGTGGCTGCAGGATAGACCTCCAAAATTTCGTAATAGTTTTTATCATCCAATGGTCTTTACCTCAACTTTGCCGTCTGGTTGGCGGTTTCCTTTGTGCGCCGGCGTTTAAATGCCGTGGCAGCAAAACAGACGCATGACGCGTAGTTTTACAGGGACGGGTTTCAAACCCGTCCCTACGGGGGTTCCGGTTTGACCGGCTTAAAATTTCGTGCCCGTGATCCTGAAAACCGTCAAATTTTCCCCGCTATTGGGCATTTGCAGGTCTTCCACTTTTTCCGCCCGTATTAAATTTTCCACCCGGCGGTAGATGTCACCAGCCACCATGACCACTGAAAAGGGCTGATTGCTCATTTTTTGGGTGAACCCCAGATAGTCGCGAATCACTTCCACCGGCTCCAAACCTTTGGGCGTCACATGCACGCCCGCAGCCTCGCCCGAGGCCACGCCCAGGGAAACATAAATGGGAAATTCGTTGCGTCCCACTCGGGCTTTATTGATTTTAGCCAATTCCTTTTGCATTTGTACGGCTGTTAAAATAGCCCGCCGTTCGTCATCATCATGGCCGGTGCCCAGGCCAAAAACCACCATGAACACATTTTCATCAAATTTATAAACCTGGCCTTCGTATTCAAAGAGGATGGAAACAAATTTCCGGAAGTAGGTGACCAAGGCATCGGAAAAACTGGCGGCATCCTGGGTGGTGCTCAGTTGGGCTACTTGGGTTAAATCGGCAAAGACGATGGCCACGGGATGACGGTTGGCCTGCGTCTCATACTGCATCAAGGCGCCGGTGTCCACAAAACGTTCCTGCGCCTCCCGGCAGACATAATTTTCAAAGGATTCCTTGATTTTTTCAACTTCCTTTAATTCATCAGCCACCACGTCAAAGGCATCCTTGATACGCACCTTTTCTTTCAAATCCTGTACCATCATATTAAAGCTGTTGGTCAACATGCCGATTTCATCGCGGCTTTTGGCTACAGCCGTCACACTCAAATCGCCCTTGGCCACCTTGGACATGGCATCCGTCAACTCGCCGATGGGTTTGGTCACTGTTCGCGAGAGCCATACCGCGCCGCCAAAACCAAGGGCGATCATCACCAATGTCAGCAGAATATTGCGCATCTTGGCCAGCATAATTTCGCGTTGCAACGCTTTGAGGGAAAAACGCAGGTTGACCGTAGCCACCCTGGCATCATCCACGACAATCTCGCCGGCAATGCGGGCCGTGTCACCCGGTGCGAAGGCATAATTGGTGACCTTCTCCAAAGAGGCTTCCGATTCATCGAGCCCTTCCAAAGCCGAATCGGTTTCAGCAATGCTGCTGGGATTCAGGGTATAGGCTTTGACGCGGTCGGCATTGTCGATGATGGAGATGTACAGGATATTGGCATCCAGATTCCGGACGACCTTGATGAACTCCTTAAAGATGGGCCAATCCACCTTTTCACCGGCCAGAGGTTCAATCAATTTAAGCGCCGCGATCATATTGGCCGTATCGGTCATACGTTTGTCCATCTCTGCAGTTTTCGCCTGCTCTTCCTGATAGATGGAAAAATAGCTGACCACGCCCATAATGATGGCCACCAGGGAGATGATGAGCACCGCTATCTTGGCGGCCAGGCCGAATTGCACTTTTTGTTTGGTCTTCTTGGTCATAAGCCTTCCCAAACCTATTGCAACATTTTAAAAGCATAGATACTGCGGTCGCTCGAACCGACATACAGTAAGCCATTCTCAATAATAGGTGATGAATTGACGGCGGCGCCGGCCTCATATTTGAATTTATCGGCGCCATCCCTGCTGCGCCGGCCGATAACATTGGAACCGGCTCCGACAAAAACCATGCCTTTGTAGGCCAGAGGCGAGGACAGAATTTTACCTTTCAGATTGACTTTCCATCTCACGCCACCGGTCTTGGCATTGATGGCATATAAATATTTGTCATTGGAGCCGATGTAAAGACGCTTGCCATCCACGCAGGGGGCTGACGAAACCCACCCGTTGGTGTTAAATTTCCACACCAATTCGCCGGAATCACTTTTCAGGGCATACACATTTTTATCATCAGACCCAAAGTAGACCAAGCCATTGGCAATGGCCGCGCTGGAGAAAATTTGCTTCTCCGCTTTAAAGGTCCAAAGCTCACTGCCGTCAGCCGCATTGAGGGCGTAAAAAGTGGAACCCAGGGAGCCCACATAAATCACACCATTATCCACTTTAACGCTGGCGGCCACGGAACCATCGAGCCGTTTTTTCCAGAGGATTTTTCCGGAGGCGGCATTCATGGCATAAACGTACTGATCCATGCAGCCGATGTAAGCCACACCGCCCACCACGGCCGGTGAGGAGAAATTGATCTGGCCACCCAAGGTTGTTCTCCAAAGGCGGTTACCGGTCTGGGCTTTGAAGCAATAAATGAAACCATCGGTGGAACCAATGTAGACTTTATTGGCCACCACGGCCGGGGACGAGGTAACGGGACCTCCCGTGGTTTGCTCCCATATCTTCCTGCCGTCCTTGGCATTAAAGGAATATACACTGCCGTCTTGAGAACCCACAAAAATCATACCACCCGCATAGGCCGGCGAACCTTCAATACCTCCGCCTGTCCTGGATTTCCATTCCAGATCAAGCGGTTCATGCAAAGCCGGACCTTGGGCCGGTTGATTGTTTGCATTTTTCCGGAACATGGCCCAACCTGAAGCTTTGGCCGAAACCGGCGGAGCCGCTTTGGTTTCCTTGGGCGCGCTTTTTTTAGCAGGGGGCGATGATTGAATTTTTTCCTGGACGGCGGCGATTTCTTTTTCTATTTGAGCCACCTTTTGTTTGGACCCCCGGCCGCCTTTATGGGCATGGAGAAGAGCTTGCCGCAATTCCTCCAGTTTACGTTGCTGCTCGGCAATAATACGCTGTTGTTCCGCAGCTTTTTGCTGCGATTGCGCATTACCGGATACATTGAACTGGATTTTAATTTCCTTTTCCTTCGTCGGCTTGCCACAGCCGCTTAAAAACCAAGGAAACGATGTAGCAATGAGTAGTAGCAAAATCGTAGTCACTCTGCGGAACATATGGGCCTCCCCCACGGGATTAATTTACAAGAATTTTGCAAAATATTGAAAAATTCTATCACGCTTTAAAATAGATTGTCAATATTACCGTAATCTATTGCAACCACTTTTTTGTCACTTTTTGATCTGTCCGTGATTTCTAAGCGACAATCCTATTTTCGTCTTATTTTCCGGGAGATTAAGGAATATTTAAGGGGTATGGCAAACATCCTCAACAGAGGAAGACTAGGGGCACGGTTGAAGCCGCCCCTGCGCAACATGCATAAATAGGAGCGTATGCAATACGCCCTTACAGAAATTGATTTCCGGTTTGGCCGGCTTAGTTCACGGACGCTTTCGCCGCCATGGCGGAAGGCTGGGACGAAGTGCTGATAACCTCATCACCCTTGAATTTCACGGAGATCAGTTTGGAAACACCTGATTCCTGCATGGTAACCCCATAGAGCACCTGGGCGGTCTCCATGGTAATTTTATTGTGGGTGATTACGATAAACTGGGATTTTTCGGCAAATTCCCGGAGAATCCTGCAGAAACGGGCGGTGTTGGTGTCATCCAGAGGCGCGTCCATTTCGTCAAAAATACAGAACGGACTGGGTTTGATCAGGAAAATGGAAAAGAGCAGCGCGATCGCGGTCAGCGCCTTTTCCCCGCCGGAAAGCAGGGAAATATTTTGCAGCCGTTTTCCCGGAGGCCGGGCAATGATCTCGATGCCTGTCTCCAGGAGATTGCTTTCATCAACCAAAATCAGATCGGCATCGCCGCCGTTAAAGAGCCGGCGGAAAACTTCCTTAAACTCTTTGCGGACCAATTCAAAGGTTTCGGCAAACCGGGCCCGGCTTTCATGATTGATTTTATTGATCAGCCGTTGCAGGGTTTCCTTGGCCTCTTTCAAGTCTTCCAGTTGTTTGGATAAAAACTCATGCCGCTCCTGCAATTCATCATATTCTTCCATGGCCACCAAATTCACCGAACCCATGGACCCGAGTTTCTGCTTTAATTCCTTAATGCGTTCCTGGATCTGCTGGGGATCATCGGATTCTTCCGCGGAAGCGGGTTCTTCCTCAAAATCAAGGTTCAATTTATATTCCTCGACCAGGTAATTTTCCAATGTTTCCAAATTGAGTTTAAGCTGGGTTTTTTGCAGTTCCAATTGATGCAGGGTTTTATGTACTGCATCAAGGGAGATGCGGACATTCTTGATGGTTTGTTCATATTCCTGCCTTTTTACCATCAGTTGTTGACGCTGCTGCTGCATTTCCTGAAGGCTGTTCTCCCGCACGGCCTTTTGTTCCTGCACCGTATAGGCGCGCAGCGCGTGTTGGATCCGA